>JBEKHQ010000479.1:0-3815 GCA_050012195.1 Bryobacteraceae bacterium
AAGTTGCCGATGCTCGAACCGATGTACATCGCGAGCGTGGTCCCATTGAACCGTTCCAGCCTCGGCGGATGAGTGACGTAGTTCGCCACCATCGGCTGTAACTCGACATCCGGCAACAGATAACCAATGCTGTCGCACGCCGCATCGAGTGCATCCGGCGAGACATCAATCGGCAAGTATGTTACTTCGTTTCGCAGGCTCGTTGCGGCTTCCAGCAGAATACCGGTCTTGGCGGCTGTCCCCGCTCCCAACTCCAGCAGGCGCAAGGGGCGAGAGTAGTCAGAACCGGTCACTCGGATAATTGCTTCGGCATTGCTCGCCAAAATGCCGCGTTCCGTTCGCGTGGGATAGTATTCGGGCAGGGTTGTAATGCACTCGAAAAGACGTGAACCCTCAGAATCGTAGAGCATCCACGGGACGAGAGACCGTTGTTGCTTGAGGAGGCCGCGCCAAACCTCATCGATCAGCGCCCCGCGCGTGTCCCATTTGCAGGGGAGGAGGGCGAGGCTTTTCGCTTCGAATGTCTGAAAATCGGTTGTGGCATTCATATTTGGGATCCCTTAGGCGGCCAAACGTATTCCCGTGAATTGCCACCGCGTGACCGGCTGAAAGAAGTTGCGGTAGGTTGCACGTAAGTGACTCGCGGGGGTGACGCAGGATCCTCCACGCAGAATCATCTGGCCGGACATAAATTTGCCGTTGTATTCGCCCAGGGCGCCAGGAAGGGGCTTGTAACCCGGATAGCCCGTGTAAGGGCTTGCTGTCCACTCCCATGAGTCACCGAAGAGTTGGTCAAGGCCGTCGCCGGACGCGATTGCGGGATGCAGCCTTCCAGTGTCGAGCAAGTTCCCGTGAATCGATCCACCCTGGATCAAAGCTCCATTCGCGGCAAGTTCCCATTCCGCTTCGTTAGGAAGGCGGCAGCCTCTCCAGCGCGCGAACGCATCAGCCTCAAAAAAGCTCACGTGGCACACAGGCGTGTCAAGCAACGCGGAAAGGGGATGCCAACCTCGAAGGGTGAAGATGCGCCAGCCAGTGCTGTCCGCGGCATCACGTTCCCAATAGAGTGGCGCCCGCCACCCCTGTTTCCTTGCCGCTTCCCAGCCATCGGAAAGCCAAAACTCGGGCCGCGCGTATGCGTTATCGGACATGAACTCGAGATACTCTCGGCACGTGATGCTCCGATTTGCAATCCCGAACGCTTCCAGGTACACCTTGTGGCGCGGAGCTTCGTTATCGAAGCAAAAGTCGAGGCAGTTCGTCAAATCTATCGGATAACCGATTTCAGTCACACCGTCATAGAAGCGATGCCACATGAACTCGGACGCTGAAACGTCGCCTGCTCCCCCTAAAGGCGCGGCGTCGTACGCCGGACGCAGCGGATTCGAGAAGAACGCGTGCTTAATATCGGTCAGCATTAACTCTTGGTGTTGCTGCTCGTGGTTCAGGCCCAAGATGATGCGCCGCGCTGCGTCGTCATGAATGTGACCTGCGAATAGCTTTTCCATCGCTTCGTCGACATGCATGCGAAACGCGTGGACCTCACCGAGCGACGGACGCGAAAACGCTGCGCGCAGGTGCTTCTCCGGAGGCGCCTCTCCAATCGAGTTGTAGTAGCTATTGAATAGCCAGCGAAACTCTTCGCGAAGAGGCTTGTAATCCGGAAGAAAAGGACGCAGCACAAACGTCTCGAAGAACCAGGTTGTATGCGCCTGATGCCACTTCATCGGGCTGGCCTCCGGGCAGGATTGCACCATCTGATCCTCAGCGGAGGTTCGTGCTGCGAGCGAGCGGGTCACCGACCGCACGGCTCTATATCTGATGCCAAGACAGCGATTTGTTTGTTTCGAGCCCGCAGCGTTCAATGTCAACGCCCGATAGGGTGATGCGGTTTGCGAAGGCACAACGCCTTCGAATGCATTTCAAGAACCAGCACGCACTCATCGTGCGGAGAAAAGGCAACGGTCTCGAAATCAGAGCGTTTGCCGTCCGTTGAAGGACTGGCCCATCGCGCGGAACGCCGGGAAAGTCGTCGGCTTGACACCGACAGCCGACTGTTGACAGAGATGGACCGCAGCCGACTGTGCTCACGGTGGTAATCTCGACCTTGGAACAATGAGTGCAGTCGCGGGAACCGCGTGCGCATCAGTTCATCCACGACAGCCACGTATCTACCAACCTTTCGGGCGCTCCTTTTCACCGACAATATAACGATGGCGGGTAGCGTGCTCATGTAGCAGAGCAAGGATAACCGAATTTGCGCGCGGTTAATGCTGCGGGCGTTACTGGCTAGAGCCAGCGTCGGATTACTGGAGTTTACTTATGACGATAACCGAGCCGGAAAGGCTTTCCCTGGAGAAGCTACGCGGTCTTGCGTCGGCTGCTCCACCATGCATCTCGATCGTTCTCCTTGAACGCGAGGCTCGCGATGCGCGAATTGCCTTCAAAGACGCGCTTGCTCAGGTTCGCGCCGAGCTGGCAGCTAGCGCATCCAAGGATGACATCGCCTCCCTTCTCGATCCCCTAGAGCTAGCGGCTACGAATGTGATCGATTCCTCGAAGGAACCGGCGGCGTTCATTTTTCTGCGCTCGCCGGACGTGTGCGAGTCATTCCGCACACGATATCTCGTTGGCCAACCCGTCACCGCCGTTGGCGAGTGCTTCCAGCTTCGCCCGCTGCTGGCGCTTGCCAGCAAACACCTCGAGTTCTACATTCTCGCCTTAAAGCTGAATGATACGCGCATCTTCAAATGCACAGATCAATTCTGTGAGGCCACGAGATTTCCGAAAAACGCGGGCACCCAGGCCGCCGGCTTCGTTCCTGGCGCATCCCAATCCTCGCTTCGCGCGGAGCCAGTGCATGATCGCGATCACCCTGAAGACCATCTTGGCCGTTTTTATCGCGAGATTGATCGCGACGTAAACGCTCTCCTGAAGGATTCATATCCACCCCTGGTTGTTGTAGGCGTCGAACATGAAGTCGCGCTCTTCCATCGTTTGACGACCTATCCTGCGTGCGTGGAACCGGGAATACGCGGATTACCCGGACGTCTTGGCCAGAATGAAATGTATCAGCAATCCTTGGAGCTGGTTCGGTCGGTGACCACCGGCCCGGCGCGTCGCGCCCTGGAGAGGTTCGACAAGCAGGTTGGAACAGGCCACGCTTCAGCAGATGCACAGGAGATTGTGCGTGCCGCTTCCACAGGCAGAGTCGAACATCTATTCCTGCTCGAGAACGGGGCCGTTTCGGGCGCGGTCGACGGCGGGGCCGACCTCCTGAACACAGCCGCCGTGCAAACGCTTCGCCATGGTGGCGACGTTCAAACCCTACTGGAGACCAGCATGCCTTCCGGGGGCCCTATTTGCGCGATCTTCCGCTATGCGTCAGAGGGTTCCTAACAAACGCGTAGGCGAAACGATTCCCCTTTGTCGTCTTTGGCGTCTCCGTCGGACAGAACTTCCGGTGGATACCGTGGCGTTGGCGCGCTACCTGATTGGCAAAGTAGTGGTCCATGATACCGATGATGGCAGGCTCAGCGGGCGCATCGTCGAGACGGAGGCTTATCCGGCCGGTGATTCCGCCGGTCACGCATTTCGCGGAGAGACGCGGCGCAATGCCTCATTATTTCTTGGGCCAGGACACGCTTACGTATATTTCGCCTACGGTTCGTCGTTCATGCTGAATGTGACCAGCGAGGCAGCCGGCGTCGGCGCGGGAGTCCTCTTGCGCGCCCTCGAACCTATCGAGGGAATAGAACGGATGCAGCGCTTCCGCGGCGGGGCGGGCCTGCTCGATTTAGCCCGGGGACCAGGGC
>JBEKHQ010000480.1:0-3813 GCA_050012195.1 Bryobacteraceae bacterium
CAGATGCACTTCGAACGGCATGGCTACAACCTGATGCAAGCCGGCGATACCCACGAGGGTTTGCTTCTGGCTCAACTGTATCGAGGCGCCATCCCGTTGATCATCGCCAATCCCGGTGGTTATGACGAAGACCGAGCGGAACTGGCCAAGAAGTTGACCACCGCTCGTCCCGCCAGCCGCGTGCGGGTGCTGGCCGGCTACTACGAATCGCGCCGGGCCGCCGTGGGCCGAGGCTTCGAGCCCAACCAGACGCGCCATCTGACCAAATGGGATCTCCTTGAGTGGGCCAACGACGCCTTTGCCGGCGCCGACAACGATCCCGTCGCCTCCGTCAAGAACCTGTCGATTTTCCGTGCATAAAGGAGCGCCATTGTGTCCGTTAACGTTCGAGTCTTGATCCTGGAGGATAGTCCCCAGGACGCCGAACTGATGGTGCATGAGCTGCGGCGCAGTAATTTTGCGCCCGACTGGCAGCGCGTCGACACCGAGCCGGATTATCTGGCCGCGCTCCGAGGGTCCCTGCCGGACGTGATCCTAGCCGATTATCGGCTGCCTCAATTGGACGCCACTCGCGCGCTGGAGTTGACGCGTGAAATCGATTGGAACGTTCCTTTCATCGTAGTGTCCGGCGCCATCGGCGAGGATATCGCGGTGGCCATGATGCGCAAGGGCGCCACCGACTATCTTCTGAAAGATAGACTGGCGCGCTTAGGCCCGGCGGTCAGACACGCGCTTTTCGAAAAGGCCCTGCGCGAGGAAACCCGCAATGCCGAGCGGGCGCTTCTTACCAGCGAGATCCGCTTCCATTCGTTCATGCACCACAGCCCCGCCCTGGCGTACATAAAAGACCAGGATGGCCGCTTGCTGTACATGAACAACACCTGCGAACAGACATGGGGCCGGACTCTGGCGGAGTGCGAAGGCAAGCTCGACCACGAACTTTGGCCTCCCGAAGTGGCGGCTTCGCTGCGCGGCCATGATTCATCCGTTCTTACCGGTGGCGACGCGTCTCGTACGTTGGAGGAAATCCCCTTGAAAAACGGACGCACGGTCCAGTTGCTGTCCTTCCGTTTTCCGTTTTCCGACGCCGCCGGTCAGCGTCTGCTGGGTGGAGTGTCGGTGGACGTCAGCGAGCAGGTGCGCATCGAGAAGGCCTTGGCTAGCGCCGTCGCCTCGAAAGAAGCGCTGCTCAAGGAATTGCACCATCGCGTGAAGAACAATCTCCAGGTCATCTCCAGTCTTCTGACGATGCAGTCGGAATCGACGAAGGACACCGGTCTCGCCCAAGCCCTGCTGGAAAGCCAGAAGCGGGTGCAGTGCATGGCGCTGATCCACGACCGGCTCAATCGGGACGATGGTCGGGATTCGGTCGACTTCCAGGAATTCGCCGACGCTCTCACGCGCGATCTGGTTTACTCGTTTGGAGCCGATCCAGCCGAATTGCGCCTGCGTTTCGACCTAAATCCGGTTACGCTTCCCGTGACCCAGGCGATTCCCTGCGGCCTGATTTTGAACGAGCTGGTCACCAATGCCTTGAAGTACGCCTTTCCCCAACACCGCACGGGCGAACTCGCGGTCGCGCTCAGCCAGGACGAGAGCGGCATGGTGCGGTTGATTGTCGCCGACGACGGCGTCGGCCTTCCGCCCGGCCTGGATTGGACCCAATCCCAATCGCTCGGCCTCCGAATCGTCGGCATTCTTACTCGCCAATTGGACGGAACCATGCACTTGGGAATCGGACCCGGCGCGGCTTTTTCCCTGGCCTTCCGAAATCAATGGCAGGAAAGCGCCCAGCCGGCGCCCGCCAAGCCGTCGGCTAGCGAGCCCTCTCGTCCATCCTCCCATCGCCTGGGCCAAACGGCTTGAATCGCGACATAACGCTGAAGCGTCGACCACCGCTCCCCCCGCACACACGCCCTCCGTGCTATAGATCGAACGATGCTGAACTCCGAACAGAAACTCATCCTCGCCACCGTCCAACGCTTCGTCGACAAGGAAGTGATGCCGGTGGCCTCCGGCATGGAACATCGCAACGAGTACCCGCACGAACTGGTGGCCGAGATGCGCCGGATGGGCCTGTTCGGCTTGAACGTGCCGGAGGAGTTCGGCGGCGCGGGTCTGGATTACACCACCTTCGCGATGATATTCGAGGAGCTGGCTCGCGGCTGGCTGGGACTGGCGGGCGTCATCGGAACCCACTCGGTGCTGTGCGACGTTCTGAATCGCTTCGGAACCGCGGAACAGAAGCGGCGCTTTCTGCCCGGCTTGGCATCCGGGGAGCGGCGCGGCGGCATCTGCCTGTCGGAATCCAACGCCGGCACCGATCTCCAAAACATCGCAACCGTCGCGACGCTCCAAGGAGATTCGTACCGCATCAACGGTTCGAAGATGTGGATCACCAACGCCCGTCACGGCGATACGTTCCTGCTTTTGGCGAAGACCGACCCGCTAGCTGAGCCGGCCCACCTGGGCATGAGCGCCTGGGTGATCGAGAAGGGCGCGCCGGGCCTGACCGTGAGCCGCGACATCGACAAGCTGGGCTACAAGAGCGTCGAGACCTGCGAACTGCATTTTCAGGATTTCCCGGTGCCCGTTGAAAATCTCATCGGCGGCGTGGAAGGCCAGGGCTTTAAGCAAGTGATGACGGGCCTCGAAGCCGAACGATTGAACGTCGCCGCGCGCGGGCTGGGCTTGGCGCGGGCCGCGTTCGAGGAAGCCATCCGCTACGCCCAGCGCCGGACCACGTTCGGCAAGCCCATCGCCGAACATCAGACCATCCAGATTAAGCTGGCGGACATGGCCACGCACATCGAAGCGTCGCGGCTGCTCATTTATTCGGCATGCGAGAAGAAGGACCGCGGTGAGCGTTGCGACCTGGAAGCCGGCATGGCCAAGCTGTTCGCCACCGAGACCGCGGCCGAAGTGTCCTTCGAAGCCATGCGGATTCTGGGCGGCAACGGATACTCCAAGGATTTTCCGGTGGAGCGATACTATCGCGACGCGCCCCTGGTGGTGATCGGCGGCGGGACCAACGAGTTGCAGCGCCTGATCATCGCGCGGAACCTGCTGCGGAAGTACCGCGAACCGGTCTAGCAGCGCCTCATTTTACGCTCATACTCCGCCGAACCACACCGATAAGTACGGCGTGGGCAAAATAATCCTTCTCTGCGGCGCCATCGTCTTGGCATCCCAGGCAGCAACAACGGTTACCGTAACTCCAACTCCAGCTTCTTTAACGTTTACTTATCAATCCGGTGCGACGACGCTTCCGGCTGCGCAAAGCGTCTCGGTCAAGGCCAGCTCGGGAACCCCGGCCTACACCACGGCGATCTCGCCCGATACCGATTTGTGGCTCACGGTGAGTCCGAACAGCGGCGCGTTGCCAGGGAGCTTGAGCGTGCGCGTAAACCCCACCAGCCTTCCGGTAGGCATCTACACCGCTGCCGTCACCGTAACCGTGACCGGCGTTGCAAACCCGTTGAGCGTACCGGTGACGTTAACGGTCACCGAGCCGCCTTCCACCCTAACCTTAAGCGCCACGTCGCTCACCTTCACCGCGCCGCCGATCACGCCGGCGACGCAAACCGTCACGCTCTCCACCAACGGGGCGCCGATCTCCTACACGGCTACCTCGGGCTCGGCTTGGATGACCGTCACACCGGCAGTGGGCGTGGCTCTGCCAGGCGATCCGGTGACGCTGACGGTGGCTGTGAATGCGGCCACCCTGGCGCCGCAATCGGCCGCGTACGTTGGCAAGATCACGGTGGTGGCTTCTGGCGCGTCCGTCACCGCCAAGTCGCAGAACATCACGGT
>JBEKHQ010000481.1:0-3813 GCA_050012195.1 Bryobacteraceae bacterium
GTGGCCGGGCGTCAACCTGGCGGTGGTTACGAACGACATCTACACTCGCGAAGACGCCGAATTTCTCATAAGACAAGGCACGCTGCCGGCCGATCGCGTGGTGGGTGTCGAGACCGGCGGGTGTCCGCACGCGGCCATCCGCGAGGATGCTTCGATGAATCTGGAGGCGATCGCCGAGTTCGAGCGGCGTCACACTGGTTTGGAATTGATCTTCGTCGAGAGCGGCGGCGACAATCTGGCGGCGGCGTTCAGTCCGGAGCTGGTGGACGCGTTCATCTACGTGATCGATGTCGCGGGCGGCGACAAGATTCCGCGCAAGGGCGGACCGGGGATCACGCGGTCCGATCTGCTGGTGATCAACAAGATCGACCTGGCGCCCCATGTGGGCGCGTCGCTGGAGGTGATGGATCGGGACGCGCGAAAGATGCGCGGGGATCGGCCGTTCCTGTTTACCAATCTTCGGGGCGGCGCGGGTGTTCCAGAATTGACGGCATGGGTTCGCCAGCAGATGGCCGCGCCGGCGCGACGCAAGGTTGTGACAGCGGGTGACGCTCTGCGCCCGGTCTCTCACTCGCATTCACACTGAGCGGCCGGGGACTACTTGGTTCCCTGAGACGGCCGCTGGAGTTCCTTCAAATCCAGCTTGTTTACGTCGTCGATGATTTTCGCGTACGCGCGGGTGACGGCGGCGAGTTCGGTGGGCGGGATGATTTCCGCTGTCTCGCGATCCGAGTGCCAATATAATCCGGTATCGATCACCTGAAGCGCCGGCGCTAATTGGTAATAGCGGCCCATCTCGCCGCCCGGCGTCCGCTCCGGCGTATCGTAAGTGGCGACGCCGAACTGATCGTACGCCTTGACGACGATCTGCTCGAGCCTGGGGCTGCCGCCGACGTACCACATCAGCGGCGTGGCTTCGTTGGCTTTGCGAATCGCGCCGTTGTAGGAGACCAGCATGGTTGCGGCAGTGTGCTCGGAGTTGATGAGCAGGGCCGTCTTGGCGAACTGCTCCTTGTGATCGGCGAGCCAGCGCCCGCTCATGGCGGCGTTGTCGTGATGGCCGCTGGTTCCGAGAAAATGGATGGTGCGGCGGCGCTGTTCCTTGGGAATTTTCGCGAAATATTCGGCCAGGCCGAGCATGGTGGCGACGCCGGTTCCGTTGTCGTTCGCGCCTTCGAACCAGCCGTCCCGATGCGCGACGATGAACACGTCTTCGTCCGAAGTTCCGGGCAGCGTTCCCCAAATGGTGGCGGTCTTCAATCCCGGGACCATCTTGACGTCCAGGCGGAGCTTCACATGCGGCGCTTCGACGCCTCGCGCTTTCCCGATCATTTCGCGCACAGCGAGTCCGTCGTCGTAACCGAGCGCGAAGGTCGGGACCGTGCTCGCGACCGGATAAAACTGGTAGCGCTGATTACCAGGAATCAAGAGCGTGACGAAGATCGCCGAGGCGCCATGATCGGTGATGCGTTTGATGGCGCCGCCGTTGATGGTGCTGTGGCGCGACATGTAGTCGGTGCTGTAGAAGAAAACTGCTTTGCCGCGCAGGTCGCGCGCCGCCAGATCGCCGTCGGAGGCGAAGCCGACATCGACAGCTTCCAGATCCAAGCCTTCGGACGGCGTCGCGGGCGTGAGGTAGCTGGGCTGCGCGGTTTGAAGCTCAAATGTTTTTCCGCCGGCCGCCGCGCTGACGTTCCAGGATTGCGGCATCCACTGCGGAGGAAGATCGAAGGATTGCTCGTGGACATCGGCGAGTCCGGCATTACGGAATTTGCCGAGCAGCCATTGGGCGTTTTCGGCGTCCGCTTCGGTTCCGATGATGCGGCCCCAGAACTGGTGACCGCTATCGCGATAGCGCCGCGAAACGGCGGTCTGATCGCCGACGTACTCTTTAAGGTGCTTGCCGTCGATGGCGGCGTAAGGCTGCTCGGCGGGCAGCAGTCGCCATTTCAAATAAGAATCTTCGAGCACGTAAAGCGGCTTCATCGGCTCTTGGGAGCGCGGCGCGGGAGGTTGGCTGGGCGCTTGCGCAAATCCGGCGGCTGCCAGGGCGAAAGTAAGCGGGAATCGTTTCGACATGAGAGTTCTCCTTGATACCCGCGGCCAATTATACAGCGTTGCGGCGGCGGATGACACTTGGCGAGGTTCGCCTTCGGCTTTGGCGCTCGCGAACGTGATACATTGAACGCGATTCGAGACGCCATGCGCTTTTTCGATAAAACGGTTCTTGGCCGACGTGGGCTGCTGGCGTTAGCCCCCGCGGTTTTGTTCCGTCAGAATGCGCTTGCGCAGCGCGCGCCCAATCCCGCGACTCCGGTGCCGCCGCTTCCTGAAACCGGGTTCCAGCCGATCTTCGACGGCAAGACATTGAACGGCTGGGACGGCGATCCGAGCTTCTGGCGCGTGGAGGGCGGCGCGATCACGGGCGAAACCAGCGCCACGCATCAGCCCAAGCAGAATACATTTTGCATCTGGCGCGGCGCGCAGCCCGGGGATTTCGAGCTGAAAGCGCAATATCGCATTAGCGGCGGCAACAGCGGATTTCAATATCGGAGCGTGGAGCGGCTCGACATCGCCAAGTGGGTGATGCAGGGCTACCAGGCCGACATCGACGCCGAGCAGCGGTTTACGGGCCAACTCTACGAAGAGCGGGATCGCGGCTTTCTCGCCCCTCGCGGGACGTTCGGCTACGCGGCTTCGGGGAAGAAGCCCGGATCGATGGGCGCCGTCGGCGATCCCGATGAGTTGCGCGGTTTGATTCGCAATAATGACTGGAACGATGTTCACGTCGTCGCGCGCGGCGATTCCCTGGTCCACCTGTGCAACGGCCGCGTCATGTGCATCTTTCTGGACGACGACCCTGCGCATCGCAAGCGTGACGGACTGATCGGGATTCAACTCCACGTCACGGACGCCGGGATGAAGATCGAAGCGCGCAACATCCGGATCAAGATGTTCTGAGAGCTACTGCTTCAATCCGAACGCGTACACCGTTGAATCGTAGGTGGTGACAAAAATACGCCCAGCGGAAATGGCGATGCCGCTGAAATGGGTCCAGCCGGGCATGCTGTCGCCGCTGGAGAACAGCTCCTGGCCGGTGGCCGAATCGAACGCGTACAACACCGCATGGCCGGCATGTTGTGCTGCGCGCTCCTTGGACGAGAACAATCCGCCGTCCGGCTTCCACTGGCGAGTAAATTCGCCGGTCGAAACCGCGAAGACCACGCCGTTGGCCACGATCGGTGGATCGGGTACGTTCATGTCGCGCGAAATCCAGGCGGGCGTCAGCGCGGGCTTGCCATCCTTTTCCTCCACCTTGAAGGCCATGATGCTGCCGTTGGGCGCCGGACCGTTGACGTGCGCGAAGGCGGGGGCTTTGGTGGAAGCGGCTCCCAGCGCGGGCGCGCAGAGCCACCGCTCGCCGGCCTCATCCAGCCAAGTCGCAAACGCGCCCCAGAAGCCTCGCCCGGCGAAGTCCGCTTCTTCGTTCACCCACAGCGGGCTGCGGTAGAGAGGCGTCTTGTGATCGCCTCCGCCGATGGCCTTGGCATCCAAAAGGGCGATCACGCCCTCCTTGCCCGCGGAAGCTAGCAGCTCCCAGTTCTTGAAAGGAAAGTACACCGCGCTCATGCTTCCGGCGTCCAGATCCTTGCGCGTCAGGTAGGTGTGATTGGGAGGCGTGTAGTAATCCACCAGCTTCAGATCGGGGCTGGAAAGCTGCAGCACGGTGTCCGGCAGCTTGCCCGCGCTTTCGTCGTATTGACCGTCGCCGGTTTGCGCGTAGACGGTGCCCGACGGACTGATTACCGCGCC
>JBEKHQ010000482.1:0-3808 GCA_050012195.1 Bryobacteraceae bacterium
ATATGCTGCGTCTCCAACAATTAGTGGATCAGGCGGAATCGATTTTGAAGCGCGCCGGATCGAGCGTTCGGAAACCGGTTGGTTCCGTTCACGCCGCCGGGCGCTAGCTTTCTTTCGATTCGCGCCAACGCTTTTCCAGCTCTTTCACTTCCGCCCGAAGCTCCGGCAATCGGGCCAGGTGCGCGAGCAACTCCAGGTGCTCCTTCAAGGGGCGCGCGGGAGTTCCCCAAACCACTTGACCTTTGCGGACGATTTTAGAAGTCAAGATTCCACAACCGGAACCAAGCACCGCGCCAGACTCGATGTGGGCCTTGTCGCCGATGCCTACCTGGCCGCCGATCACGGCATAATCTTCCACCACCACTCCTCCGGACAGACCGGTTTGCGCGGCGATGACCACGTGGCGGCCGATGCGGCAGTTGTGCGCGATGTGAACCATGTTGTCGAGCTTGGTTCCATCCCCGATATGCGTGACGCCGAGCGCGGCGCGATCGACGCAGGAATTGGCGCCGATCTCGACGTCGTTGCCGATTCCCACCGTGCCGATCTGCGGAAATTTCTCGTAATGATCGGCAGTTTTGACGAAACCGAAGCCGTCCGCGCCGAGCACGCATCCGGAGTGAAGCACCGCTCGATCGCCGATGGTCACGCTGTCATAAATAGTGACGTGGGCGTGCAGGACTGAGTCCGATCCGATGCGGACGCGCTGGCCGATCGCGCAACCCGCTCCGATCCGCGTTCGTTCTCCGATGCGCGCGCCCGCGCCGATGGACGCGTGGGGGCCGATGGCGGCCGACGTTGGAACTTCGGCATCGGGCGCGATGACGGCCGTGGGGTGAATGCCGGGCGTAGTTGCTCGCGGCGGGTACAACCAGCCGATGACCGCCGCGAACGCCCCGCGCGGGTCCGGAACGCGAATCAGGGTGCGTCCGGCCGGGAAATCAGGGGGCACAAGCAGGCAACCCACTCGCGAATTCGTCGCGGTGGCGGCCGCCTTTCGATTCCCGACGAACGCCAGGTCTTGCGGCGAGGCCGATTCCAGCGGCGCGACGCTGGTGATGTCGAGATCGCCGGCGCCTTCGAACGTCGCTTTCAAACGTCGCGCGATTTCATCGACCCGCAAGCTCCGCCTCCCATCACCCCTGTATCATACAAACTTATGCCCGTTGATCCTTCCGCTGTTATCGCACCCACCGCGCGCGTGCATCCCCAGGCGCAAATCGGTGCGCGGACGGTGATCGGCGAATACGCGGTCATCGAGGAGGATGTCGCCGTCGGGGCTTTCTGCCGCCTGGAACCGTACGTCTATCTGAAGCGCTGGACCACGCTGGGCGAGCGCAACGAAATTTCCGCCGGCACCGTGCTGGGCACCGATCCGCTCGACAAGAATTTCACAGGCGAGCGCAGTTACTTGCGTATCGGGAACGGCAACATCATACGCGAACATTACACGGTCTCGCGGGGGACCGAGCCGGAGAGCGTCACCGAGATCGGCGACGACAACTACATCATGACCTCGGGCCACATCGCGCACAATTGCAAAATCGGGAACAACTGCGTGATCGCGAGCTGCGCGCTGGTGGCTGGGAGCGTAGAGGTGGAGGATCAGGCGTTCATCTCGGGCGGAGTGGTGATTCATCAATACTCCAAGATCGGGCGCCTGGCCATGATCGGCGGCAACTCGCGCGTGAATCTGGATGTGCCCCCGTTCTTTCTCTACACCGATTTCAACGTGCGGCCGAACGGGCTGAACATGGTCGGCCTCCGGAGAGCGGGACTATCGCGCGAAGAGATCGCGGCGCTGAAATCGGCGTACAAAATTCTGTATCGGTCCGGCTTGAAGCTGAAAGACGCGCTGGCGCGGATTTCATCCGACCTCGACACGGAGCAGACGCGCCATCTGGTGAAATTCATCGAGAATAGCGAGCGGGGAATCTGCCGGGAATGACGACGGCGTTGCCGCGCAAACTCGGACTGCCGGACGCGCTGGCGATCGTGGTCGGCATGATCATCGGGGGCGGAATCTTTCTGGTTCCCAATCTGGTTGCGCGCAACCTGACATCCAGCGCGTCGATCCTCGGGGTTTGGATCTTCGCGGGCGTCGCGTCGTTAATCGGAGCGCTGGGGTGCGCGGAACTCGGAGCGGCGATGCCGCACACCGGAGGGCAGTACGTGTACCTGCGGGAAGCCTACGGTCCGTTCGCGGGGTTTCTCTTCGGCTGGACCATGTTCGTGGTGGGACGAACGGCGCAAGCGTCCTGGCTCGCGGTTACCTTCGCGCTGTACGTTTCGTATTTCGTCCCGCTAAGTCCGGTGGAGTCGAAGCTGTTGGGCGTGGCGGCGATCGCGCTGATCGCTGGCGTCAACTATCGGGGCGTTCGCGCGGGCGCTCTGGTGCAGAAAAGCTTCACGCTGGCGAAAGTGGCGGGGCTGGCGATCATTATCGTCGGCGGGCTGGCGTACCGTGGCCACTCCGCCGCGGCTTCGGGCGCGTCGGTTCCGTTCTCGTTCGCGCACGCCGGCGTGGCGTTGATCGCGTGCCTGTTGGCGTACGACAGTTGGGTGTCGGTGAGCTTCGTCGCGGGCGAGATCAAGAATCCCGGGCGCAATATTCTGCTCGCGATGGTGCTGGGAGTGGGCGCATGCATCGCGATTTACTTGCTTGCCAACGCCGCTTACCTGCGCGTGTTGTCGATTCCCGAGATCGCCGCGAGCGATCACGTGGGGGCATCCGCGGCCGAACGCGCGCTGGGGCCGGCGGGCGGCACGCTGGTTTCACTCATCATCCTGGTGTCCATCATCGGGACGCTGAATGGTTGTTTCCTGACGAGTCCGCGGATCTACTTCGCGCAAGCGCGAGACGGCTTGTTCTTTGCCCGCTTCGGCGAGGTACACCCGCGCTTTTCGACGCCCGGTTTCGCGATCGCCGCGCAAGCGGTTTGGGCGGTCGCGCTGCTGCTGAGCGGAACGTACGAGTCGTTGATCGACTACGCGATGTTCGCGCTGTGGGTGTTCTATGGGCTGACGATTTTCGCGGTGATCCGGCTGCGGCGCTTGCAGCCCGGCCTGGAGCGCCCGTATCGCATGTGGGGTTATCCCGCGACGCCGCTGCTGTTCGTCGCGCTGGCGATATGGTTCCTCGGGAACATGCTGGTGACGCGTCCGGAGCCGTCGCTGGCGGGATTGGCGCTGATCGCGACCGGGATTCCGGTGTACTTCTTCTGGCGTAAAAGCGCTCGACACGGCAGTCTTCAGAAGCGCAAGTCTGTCCTGCGTAGCGGCTGATCCCTTGTGTCGGGCAGCAGCTCTCGCATCGTCCTGCCGATCACTGGATGGCGCAGATCCGGCGCGATTTCGGCCAACGGTTCGAGGACGAAGCGGCGCTCGGCCAGGCGCGTATGCGGAACGTCGAGCGTGGCGGTGTGGATGACAGAGTTTCCGTAGAGAAGAATATCGATGTCGATGCTGCGCGGTCCCTTGGGCGTTCGGCGCTGCCGGCCCATTTCTCGCTCGATGTTCAGAATCCTGGCGAGCAGCTGCATAGGAAACAAATCGGTATGGGCTTCCACCACCATGTTCAAGAACCACGGCTGTTCGCGCAGATCGCGCGGCTCGGTTTCGTAGACGGAAGACCGGCGCGTGACGAGTACCTCGGCCGCCGCCAACCGTTCCAGCGCGGTTCGCAAGTGGCCCTCGCGGTCTCCCAGATTCGACCCGAGCGCCAGGTAAACGGTCTTCAAAAGAGACGGCTCTGCGGAGTGTCGCGCAATTTGCGCGAAATCTGGAAATACTCAAACGCGCGATCGGT
>JBEKHQ010000483.1:0-3798 GCA_050012195.1 Bryobacteraceae bacterium
ATGACGCCGTCGCTCCGCCGGCCAATTCCTATTGGTCAAGTCAGATCCCCAATACCCCCGCGGTACCTCAGCTGTATGACGATCCCGACTACGCCCCGCTCCCGGATTCCGCGGTCGGCACAAGCTGCACGTCGCCCATGACGATGAATGGCGTGAACCAGACCTACTACTGCCAGTTCGAATATGACATCACCACTTTCTACAATGCGAGCGCGCCGGTTGACTCCGGCATCGGCGGCACCACCAAACAGTTCAACGATGTCGTTGTCGCCTGGCCCCCGACAAACGTACCCGGCAACACCCAGCTTCCGCTTCTGAACGCGAACAGCGCGCCCGACAACTCGAGCGTGACCTTCGGCAGCGGCACCGGCGTCGGCTTCACCATCACCCTTACAAACAATGGAGTTACCACAGCTACAGGGATCCTCCTGAGCGATCCTTTGCCGTCGGGCGCCGGTGCAAATTGGAGTTTGGCGAGCGGGCCGAGCGGGTTCGGCTGCGGGATCTCCGGAACGGCTCCGAACCAGTCGCTGACTTGTACATCCCCTCTCTCGATCGCTCCGGGTAGCGGCAACGCCCTGGTATTCCACCTGACCAGCCCAACCCCGGCTGCGGGCACGTATTCCAACGTCGCGACATTCACCATCGGCACGCAGCAAACTCTTGCGGTTTCGACATTTACGGTTCAGTCCCTGTCGCCGGCGTTCAGCAACTTGGCTTCCTACACGATTGCCTACGGGCAGAGCACACAGACGATTACGGGCACAATATCCGCCGGCTCGTCCTATCCGCCTGCGGGTGAAACCGTTACCGTGACCATCGCATCCACCTCGGGGCCCGCGACGATCACCGGCACGAATGGCGCCTTCTCCGTTGCTTTCCCGACGGCGGCAATTCCAGCGTCCGTAACCTCCTATCCGATCACGTACGCGTATGCCGGCGATGGCAATTTCTCAAGCGTGGCCAACAGCAACACTTCCACGCTCACGGTCAACAAGGCCAACCAGGTCATCACCTTCCCGGCGCCTGCATCTCCCGCGACGTACAACACGACCTTCACCGTCAGCGCCAGTTCCACTTCCGGCCTCACCGTATCGATCGGTGCATCGGGCGGCTGCATGATTTCGAACGGCACCGTGACGATGACCAGCGGCACCGTGGCTTGTTCCCTGACCGCGTCTCAAACCGGCAACTCGAACTACAACCCCGCAACCAGCGTGGTTCGCACTGTTACCGCCGCTCTGGCCAGCCAGACCATCACCTTCACGACCAACGCGCCGTCCAGCGCCCCCGACAACTCCAGCTTCATGGTTGCGGCCACGGCCAGTTCCGGTTTGACGGTCGCCTTCACCAGCTCGGGCGCCTGCACCAACTCGGGCGCCACTTACACCATCACCGCCAGTTCCGGCACGTGTTCCGTGATTGCCAATCAGGCAGGCAATGGCAACTACTCGCAGGCGCCCACGAAAACGGAAAGCACGACGGCGACCGCCGCGACCGGCTCAACGCTGAAATTCGCGCCGGCGAGCCTCAATTTCGGCACGGTATATGAAGGCGGCACCGCGTTTCAAACACTTACCATCACAAACAGCGGTACGTCGATGGTCACCTTCACCAACTTCAGCGTCGGCGCCATTTCCGGCGACGATTCCAGCGGGTTCCTGGGCATCGAGCTTTGCCCGCACACGCTCAATGCCGGCAAGAGCTGCACCATCATCATGAGCTTCACCGCGGATTCAAACGTCTCGAAAACGCACGCCGCGAATCTGGTTATCGCGGATAACGCTTCCGGCAGCCCGCAGTCTATTCTGATGTCGGCGACAGTCATCAATCCCGTCGCGTCCCTCAATCCCACGAGCCTGAATTTCGGAACTCAGAAGTCGGGGACCACCAGCGGGACAAAACTCGTAACGCTGAAGAACGCCGGAACCACGAACCTGACAGTTTCCAACATAACCCTCAGCGGCAACTTCGCGGCCGGGACTGGCGGGACTTGCACGAACACCACCTCGCTCGGCCCGAACGGGACTTGCACGATCGCGGTGGAATTCAAGCCGGCCAGCAAAGGCTCGAAGTCGGGCAGCGTCACAATCACGGACAACGCGAAAAATAGTCCCCAATCGGTTTCGTTATCGGGAACCGGCAACTAGACCTTTTTCATCGCGTGCGTGGATCCCGGTCCCTGCACAGATATCTCAGAACTGCGGCCAGCCACAACCCGAGTTGCGCCTTCCAATCCGCAGGGAAGCCGCGCAGCGGCGAGTCCCCACGCGCTATATCCCGAAGGATTGTTAATCATTCGTCGACGTATATGTACAGATAACAAAATGGCAGCAGCGGACCATCGGCTCATCGCGCCCGAATCGCGATTCCGTCCCGAAATGGAACGCTTTCGCGATCGCTACCCAGCTCCTCCTTCCTGCTGAGCCTAAATCGAACAAAACAAATAGGATGCTCGACATTATGCCGCCATCGATGGTTAGCGGATGGGCCGCTACAGGCCCGCCACCTTAGCCAATCGTCGAGCAACTGGATGTTCCGGATTGGGCATCGCCCACCCGAGGCGTGTGCCAGTTCGGAGTACTAGATATATGTGATAAACGTGTCAAAATGTAACATCGTAACGACTTGGTGATTGCGAAATTGAAAGCACGCGGTTTAGTTCCGATTATTCCATATCCAAACGCCTGTTATCTTTACGACCTATGCCCATCGCCCAGAATACTCTGTTCAAGAACCAACTGAACACGAGGCGGAGCCAGAGGGTCGTGGCGAGGATCTGCGTGCAGGTACGCAGACGAGCGGACGGTGAAAGCGCCGCGTCGGAAAATAGCCACACTTTGGTGGTGAATGCGCACGGCGCCCTGATCGGCCTCGCTATGAAAGTGCAACCGAATGAGTACCTCGCCATTCGAAATGTATACAGCGGCGAGGAAAAGCATGGCCGCGTCGTTCAGGTCCGCGAAGACACCGCCAACCGGAACGAAGTTGCCGTGGAGTTCACGGAGCCCGCACCGCGCTTTTGGCACATCGAATTTCCACCGACCGATTGGAAGCTGATCGAGGATTGAGCGAAGATTTCTGTCGAAAGTGCGTTCCGCACGGACAAAGCCGCGGAGAACGCTGAACGAAACGCCTCCGCGGATTCGGATCCCCGCCAGCGTCTCGATCCACTCAGTCTGGCCCTTCGCAAAGAGCTAGTCCTTCGGTTTTGGCGGTACCGCGGCCGCGGGCCGGTCGCTTTTCTTGCGGTTTTGGGGGCCAGCGGCGGGTGCGGCCTTCGGCGCGGGATTGGGTGCGCTCTCGATGTGGATCGGCTGCTGCGGGATTTGGCGGATTCGTTGTTCCGGCTCCGGCTTGAGTTGCAATCTGAATTCGATCGTGGCGAGCACTTGGTTCTGCCGCGAAGCCGTTACTTTGACGCTTTCGGGCGTCGACAGCTTGAGTTCGTCCGGTATAGTCAGCGGGTCGATCGTCAGGCTGTATTCCCCTTCCTTCAAATTATAGAAACTGAAATTTCCGCCTTCGTCCGGCGTCGTGTAGCGATTCGTCCCGTCCAACCGTATCACGACGTCATCGATGGGAATGTCCGGCGGCGATGCGATTCTTCCGAGTAAACGAATGAGCCGCACTACGGTGAAGTCGCTCCGGACCACGCCGCGCGGTGCCAGGGACACGCGCAACGACGAGTCGGGGCCCGGCTCGTAATCGGTAGGCAGCCGATCCACGTCCAGCCCTACTATGTGGGGTCCCTCCGGCACGTTCTTGAACGAGTAGAATCCCGACGGGTCTGTCAGA
>JBEKHQ010000484.1:0-3798 GCA_050012195.1 Bryobacteraceae bacterium
TGGATCGGCTCGACATTCCAGGGCCGGGGAATCGTGACGGACGCTTGCCGGGCCGTGATCGATCACGCGTTCCTCGAATGGAAGTTGAACCGCGTTGAAATCCACTGCGCCACCGGCAATACGAAGAGCTGCGCCATTCCCCAGCGACTCGGCTTTCAATTCGAGGGCGTGCAACGCCAGGCACAGCTTCTGAATGGAAGCTACCACGACATAAACTTGTATTCGAAACTGGCGTTGGAGTGGAACCCAAAGCGCTAGGCTGTCGCCGGCGCTCCGCCGTTTCCGCCGGACCAATTTTCCGCCCGGACCTTTTCCCGCAGCCAGCTCACAAATGCCTTCTGAGCGGCGCCGACGACATGCCGCCGGACTCGGATATAGCCTACTCTGCGGAAGGTTTCCCGTTCGAGCGCCAGCAGTCGGCATTCCCGTGCTGTCTGCGCCGCCATCTGCGGCGCCAGCGTAATGCCCAACCCCGAAGCCACAATCGGAAAGATGCTCGAAAACTGGTCGGTCTCGAACATGGCGTGAAACGGCATGCGCACGCGCCGGCAGATGCGCAGCGCGTCGTCGCGAAAACAGTGCCCTTCCTTCAGCAGCAGCATCTTCTCACCGCGCAGGTCCGGCAACTTCACCTGACCCTGAGCCGCCAGCCGGTGATCCATCCCCACCACAACCCAAATCGGTTCCCGGAACAGCTCCGAACAGAGCATCTCCGGACTGTTCACCGGAAGCGCCACCAGCGCCAGGTCCAGCTTCCCGGCCTGCAGCAGCTCCACCAACTTCGGCGTGGTCTCCTCCAGCAGCCGCAGTTCCACGTCGGGAAATCGATGCGCGAAATCGCTGAGCCGGGGTGCCAGGAAATACGGCGTCAGGGTGGGAATGCAGCCCACCGAAAGGTGCCCGCCGACGCCCCGCCGCAGAGACTCCAGGCTGCTGCGCGCCTCATTCGCCTGTCGGAGGATCGCCTGAGCCTGCGGCAATAGCGTCCTGCCGTACTCGGTCAACTGCACGCTCCGGCCCAGGCGATCGAAAAGTCTCGATCCCATGGTCTGCTCGAGCTTCACAATCTGTTGAGATAGCGAGGGTTGCGCGACACCCTCCTCTTCGGCCGCGCGCGTGAAGCTACCGGTCCGCGCCACCGCGCAAAAGTATCGAAGCTGATGGAACTCCATAGGAGTTTCCTATAGCTATCATTGCAGATTGCCTATCGCCCCGCACGCCGCGAATGGGTAAGCTTGGATGGTATCCTTATGCCATCAGACACACCGAAACACCAAGACAGCCCGCACATGACGACCTCGTCCGGACGTCCTGTCGGAGACAATCAGAATTCGATCACCGCCGGCCCGCGCGGCCCGGTTCTCATGGAGGACTATCTTCTTTTTGAGAAGATGGCCCAGTTCAACCGCGAACGCATTCCGGAGCGCGTCGTCCACGCCAAAGGCGCAGGCGCGCACGGCGCCTTCACGGTCACAGGCGACATTAAGAAATACACCACGGCCAAGCTGTTCAATCAGATTGGCAAGAAGACTCACGTATTGGCGCGATTCTCCACGGTAGCCGGCGAAAAGGGCTCGGCCGACACCGCCCGCGATCCGCGCGGCTTCTCCGTCAAGTTCTACACCGAAGAAGGCAATTGGGACATGACCGGCAACAACACGCCGGTTTTCTTCGTGCGAGACCCACTGAAGTTCGGCGATTTCATTCACTCTCAAAAGCGCATCCCGGCCACGAATCTCCGCGAGCCCACCGTGATGTGGGATTTCTGGTCCCTATCCCCGGAATCGCTGCACCAGGTGACCACGCTTTTTTCGAGTCGCGGCACACCGGATGGTTACCGACACATGCACGGCTTCTCCAGCCACACCTTCAGCCTCATCAACGCCGAGGGCAAGCGTTTCTACTGCAAGTGGCACTTCCTCACGATGCAGGGCATCAGGAACCTGACTGCCGAGAAGGCAGAAGAATTTGCCGGTGCCGATCCCGATTACGCGACGCGCGATTTGCGCGACGCCATTGAGCGCGGCGAGTTTCCCAAATGGCGCGTCTCGGTTCAGGTGATGCCGGAAGCGGAAGCGGAGACCTATCACATCCATCCGTTCGACCTGACGAAGGTTTGGCCGCACAAGGATTATCCGCTGATCGAAGTCGGCGTGATGGAACTGAACGGCAACCCGAAGAACTACTTCAACGAGGTGGAGCAGGCGGCTTTCTCGCCAGTGAACATCGTGCCCGGCATGGGCTATTCGCCGGACAAGATGCTGCAAGCGCGCCTGATCAGCTATCCCGACGCGCATCGCTATCGTCTCGGAGTTAATTTCGAAACGCTGCCGGTCAATCGGCCGCAGTGCCCGGTGCATACCTACAATCGCGACGGCTTCATGCGCGCCGACGACAACGGCGGCGCCAGTCCGAACTACGAGCCCAATAGCTTCGGCGGCCCCACGCAGGACCCTCGTTATCGAGAAATACCCTATAAGGTTTCCGGAGACGTCAACCGTTACGACCATCGCGCGGGAAATGACGATTACAAGCAGGCCGGCGACCTCTTCCGTCTTATGCCGCCAGCCGAAAAAAAGGCGCTCATCGGCAATATTGCCGGCCACATGAAGGGCATTCCGGAGCGAATCATCAAACTCCAGATTGAGCACTTTACCAAAGCGGACCCGGCTTATGGCAGGGGCGTGGCGGAAGCTCTGGGAGTGGCTGCGCCGGAGCTCGCGGCCGTTAAGTAGGCAGCAGATCGAGCGCGGCTTGTAGTTCGCTTTCCGCATGCCGATCGCCGATGCGCGCCGCGGTTTCGATCCCCTTTTGATACATGGCTCGCGCGTCCTCGACACGCGCGAGCTTTTCGAGCGCTTGGCCGCCGTGGAAATATGCCGCCGCGTAATCCGGATTTGAATCCAGCAGCGCTTTGAATTCCGCGACTGCGGTCTCTAGTTCGCCGCCCTTGGCGTACTCCATCGCGAGACCGTATCGGGCGAAGCTATCGCGCGGATTCTGGACAAGCATGCTTTTCAGGATTTCCATTCGATTGGTCGCCATGGCTCTACGTGTTACTATACCGAGCGAATGGCGTGCCCGTATTTTTACCCGACAGAGCTGCTAGGGGGCGATCGCTGGAGCGTCCCGCCGCGGCTGCCGCTCGGAGACGCTTACCGGGGCGAGTGCCGGGCCGCGCCCGCCGCGTTCCTGCCCGACGACACGCGAACTCGCGAAACCTGCAATTTCGGCTACGCGCGCCGCTGCTGCGATCGGTTCCCGCGGGAGGCGGAGGCGGACGCAGTGCGCTTTCACGTCGCTGAGGACGCGGGCGACCTGGTTCGAATCCAGTACATTTTCGAGAAGGACTGCTGGCCGGGAGAGCGTGGCGTTCTGGATTTTTCCGTTGAAGCGCGACAGGGAAACGAGCGCGATGGAATCCTGAGAACCCAGGCTGGGATGTTTCTGGAGAGTTATCTGCGCCGCCGGGATGGAAGCGATTCGAAAGCAGCCGCCCTGTAACGGCTACGCCTTGTACATGTACTTGATGTTGGGCTTGAAGATGAGCAGATTCGGATGGCCGTCGCGGTTGATTTTCAAGCAGCTCTTGTCGTACCACTCGATGATCCCCTCCAACGTCTCCCCATCTTTCAGGACAATAACCATGGGCGTTTTCGCCTGCATCTGCTTCATGTAGTAGAAATTTTCTGCGTTGGTTTGGTCGGGGGGCGCGGCCTTCTTCTGATGGGTGTTGCGGCGATTCATTTGGTCCTTCACTTCGTTCAGGGACGGACGGATTAGTTTGCGGTTCACAGA
>JBEKHQ010000485.1:0-3785 GCA_050012195.1 Bryobacteraceae bacterium
GCACGAGCGGTGGTGCTGGCCGCCGGCATTTGCGCTGCGGTTGGGGCAGCGACTTTCTTCATCGGCCGGCGGACGCCACGGGCTCCCTCGCCGTCGTTCCAGCGAGTCACGTTCCGGCGCGGCTTCATCGACAACGGTCGGTTTGCCAACGGCGGCCGAACGATCGTTTATTCTGCGGCGTGGGACGGCAATCCGTTCCACCTGTATTCGACACAGGCTGAGAACCCGGAATCTCGGGATCTCGGGATGGAGGATGCGCATTTACTTGGCATTTCGCCTTCGAATGAAATGGCGCTTGCCCTTAAATCCGGAACCCTGGCTCGCGCTCCAATCTCGGGCGGCGCGCCGAGGGAAGTCGCGGATGACATTGTTGCTGCCGATTGGACATCCGACGGCAAGCGCCTCGCTGTCGTGCGGGCCCGACCAGGATTTCAGCAGCTAGAGTTTCCCATTGGTAATGTCCTATACCAGACCACAGGCGGCATTGGCAGTCCGCGCATTTCGCCAAAAGAAGATCTCATCTCCTTTTTGGAGTATCCGTTGGGGAATGGCGGCAACCTTGGCCCTGTTGCCACAGTGGACCTGAAGGGTAACAAAAGGACGCTAACGCAGTTTTGGTTGGGTGTCATTAATGGGCTCGCATGGTCGTCCGCCGGCGATGAGATTCTATTTACTGCGGCGGCTTATGGGATCACGACTTCGTTGTACGCCGTAAATCGCTCGCTGCGTCAACGCTTGATTGCGCACCTTCCCGGAGACTTTGAGTTGCTCGATGTTGCGCCTGACGGCCGGCTCCTGATGGCGCACACGGTCCTTTGGGATACGCTTTTCTATCTGCCTACCGTAGATTCGAAAGAGACCGATCTGTACTGGCACGACCTATCTCAGATCGGCGATATTTCTCGAGATGGCAAGTCGTTGTTGTTCGCTGAAAGCGGGGACGCAACCCGCAGCGGGGAGGATGTTGTGACTTATCTGCGTGGCACTGACGGCTCGCCTGCCGTCCGGCTAGGCGTTGGTGTGCCGCTTGAGATTTCTCCCGACGGCAAGTGGGCGATGGTATTGGGATCAACACGCCCGCCGTCCCAGTTGGTGTTGCTGCCCACGAAAACCGGGGAAGCACGGCCGCTCACCCACGATGGAATCCATCACCAGGGCGCTGCCTGGACGCCGGATGGCAAGCGGATCGTATTCGTGGGCAACGAATCAGGCCATCGCATTCGCTACTACGTGCAGGGTTTGGATGGCGGTCCCCCGCGGGCGATCACGCCCGAGAATGTGAGCTTTAAGAATTCCGATCCGGTCGCCGTTTCCCCCGACGGGAAGTCTGTAGCCGTTGCCGGTCTGGACGGGAAGATCGTGCTTTACGGTCTGGATAACGGCGCGCCGCGTGCTATTCCCAAGCTGGCAGGCGGTTTCGCTCCCTTGCGCTTTTGCCCGGGTAGCCGCTCGCTGTTGGTATATCACGCAGATGTGCCCGCAAAGATCATTCGGGTGGACGTCGAGTCCGGAGAGCAGACTCTATGGAAAGAGTGGTCGCCTGCCTATCGGACGGGACTCACCGGCCTCGACGCGATAAGGGTGGGTGCGGATTGTCAGAGTTCGGCCTACTCGGTGGTTTACCAGCCTTCGGAGTTGTGGATCGCCGACGGCCTCCGCTAAGATTCAGGCCCCGCGCGCGCCGGAAGCCGCTTCCATCGACTCGCTCGCGCGGCCGTGAATCCAGCGCTCAATCGCCACCTGCAGCTTGTCTAAACTCACCGGCTTGCTGATGTAATCGTCCATGCCGCCCGCCAAACATCGCTCCCGATCGCCCGCCATCGCGTTCGCGGTCAGGGCGCAAATCGGTGTGTGCCGCCCCGACCCCTCGCGGTTGCGGATGACGGCCGTCGCTTCAAATCCGTCCATGACGGGCATCTGGCAATCCATCAGGATCAAGTCGTAGTTCTTCTTGGCGATCGCCTCCACCGCCTCGCGCCCATTCACTACGGCGTCGGCGGATAGCCCCAGTTTCTGCAGCAATCGTAAAGTGATTCTTTGATTGATCTCGTTATCTTCCGCCAGCAGAACGCGGCTCGATTCCTGCTCGGCGGGCTTGGGAACCGGCGGTTGTGCCGGAAGCCCGGCCGTCGCCACGCGCACCGGAACCGCGGGCGCAGCCACCGGCGCGGCGCGCGCTACCTCTTCCCCCGCCACCGGCTTCGCCAGCGCCACCTTGAACCAGAACCGGCTGCCGAACCCCGGCTCGCTCTCGAGGCCAATTTCGCCGCCCAACAAATCCACCAGTTGCTTGCAAATTGCCAGGCCCAGCCCGGTGCCTCCATATTTCCGAGTGCTCGACGTGTCCCCTTGCGTGAAGCTTTCGAAAACGCGGCCGTGCAGTTCGCGCGCAATACCGATTCCAGTATCGGATACGATGAACCGAACCTGGAACTCGGATTCCGTTTCACCCAGGTACTCGGCCGTCAGCCCGATTCTGCCCGCGTCCGTGAATTTCACGGCATTGCCCAGCAGATTGGTCAGCACCTGCCGCAGCCGATCCGGATCGCCGGCCACGGTGACTGACAGGCTGGGAGCAATCTCGGTCACGAATTCGATATCCTTGGCGCGCGCTTGCAGAGCAAAGAACGAAGCGGTCTGTTCCAACAGAGTATGAAGCGGGAACACGATGCGGTCCAGCCGCAGCTTTCCTGCCTCGATGCGCGACAGGTCCAGAATGTCGTTGATGACCGTCAACAGCGAGGCAGCCGACCGCTTGATCGACTCCGCATACTCCAATTGCTCCTCGTTCAAACTAGTGCCCATCAGAAAGTCGGTCATTCCCAGAACGCCGTTCATAGGCGTGCGGATCTCGTGGCTCATGTTCGCCAGAAACCGGCTCTTCATTTGCGTGGCTTCGCGCGCCGTCACCAGCGCCGATTCGAGCTCTTCGTTCTTTTGCTCCAACTGCTGGGCGTATTCCTTCAGTTTCCGTTCGTCCGTCTTGCGGTCCGTGATGTTCCGCAGAATTGCGATCCATTCTTCCCACGCGAGCGGCAACAGGCGAGCCTCGTAGTATTGCTGACCGGACTTGCCGTCGACCGTGAACTCGGTGATTTCCATCGCCCGACTCTTGCGCACGCGGGCCCGAGCCTCCTGGATCTGCGCCATCGCCTCGGCCGGCAATATTTCCTCGATGTTCCGTCCGGAAAAATTTTCTGGAACGAGAAATGGATCCGCGCGGTGACCGCCTTTGGAGTCTAATACTGTTCCGTCGCGGTTCAAGCGCAGGAAAAGATCGGGGAAAGCCTGAAACACCGCGCCCACTTCGGCGGCCACTTGATACGATTCCTGCTCGCTCCTCTTGCGCCGGCTGACGTCGATCATGGCCATGCGCATACCGGTCACCTTCCCGGACCGTTCGCGCAGCAATTGCTCGTGGATCTCGACGGCCACAGTGGTTCCATCCGGCCTAAGGCAGTCGCGTTCGCAGGCCGAAAGGGCCAGGCGTTCGGATAGTCTCTGGCCGAGTTGCTCGCGATACTGCGGGCGCTCCGCTTCCGGGATCAGATCCCAGCAGCGCTGCCCGATCAACCGTTCGGCCTCGGTCCCTAACAGTTTGCACTGGCGCGCGTTTATGCGTTGGATGGTCCCCTTGTGGTCGATCTCCAGATAGCCGATCGGCGCGCCGTCAAATAAGTCGGCGAGTCCGGCCTTGGTCGGTTCCTTAAAGACGGGCTGCTTGGGCGGATGGGCCGTTGTGGCGGACTTGCGTAGATAGCTGACCACTAAGGCCAATACCACCA
>JBEKHQ010000486.1:0-3784 GCA_050012195.1 Bryobacteraceae bacterium
ATACTCCTCGTCTTTTCTTAATCTCTTTTTGTACTGTTTTAGGATAGCACAAGGCGGCGGGGGGCAACTCGCGGCGGGTTTGGCGGCAAGGACCACTACAATCACTTTCCGAGTTCAGTGGCGCGGCGAACGGGCTCGCGTGGCGGTAGGGAGAGATCCACTCCGCCAAAGGGCAGGATGTGCCGGCGTATGGCGTCGGCCAAATTGAGCCGTGGCACGCCTTTCGGCTCGAGTTCGGCCTTCAGGATCTCTCGCGCTTCCCGTTCCATGGACCTGGCGTGACTGGCGGCCCGAACGCGGAGCCTCGTCATCGTGGCATCGTCCAGGCGGCGAATGGTGATGCTAGCCATCTCCCTCTATTTCTTCGTTTCCCGCTCGCGCTCGTCCACCATGCGCTTGACGCGCTCCAGCTCGTCGCGCAGCTTGCGTTCGCGCAAGGCGATCCAGATCACGTAGAGGATCACCACCATCCACGCGACCAGGAAGCCGTAAAACATGAACGTGAAATTTGAGCCCATGCGGTGTCCTTAGAAGGCGTGCGCGTAGCGGCGCAGCGAATCGATTTCGCGTTGCATGGTCTGTTGCCGCATGCGCATGATCGTCAGAACCGCGGCAAGCATCGCCAAGGCTAGCAGGTTCCAGTAAATGGGAGCCTCCATGCCGGGCGCCATGCCGCCGCCGTTGCGGATGCTCAGAACCGGACCAGGATGCTGCGTGCGATACCACTCAATCGACTTCCAGACGAGCACGATGTCGACACAGGCGAATATCGACAGCACCGCCGAAAGCCGGGCTCGGGTGGTCGGCTCGTCGATGGCGCGACGCAACATCAAATAGCCGAGGTACATCAGCCAACACACGAAATAGGATGTCAAACGGTAGTCCCAAGTCCACCAAATGCCCCAGATGATGCGGCCCCAGATGCTGCCGGTGATCAGCGTGATGGTCGCAAACACCAGAGACACCTCGTTGACGGAGGCGGCGAATGCGTCGAATCGAAGATCCTTGCGCACCAGGTAGGCGATCCCCGCGAACATACCGGCGTAGAAGCCGATCATCGAGGTGATGGCGGAGGGCACGTGGAAATAAATGATCCGGAAGATGGCGCCCTGATTCGCTTCATCGGGTACCTTCATGAACATGGTGTGCAGGTTCCAGGCCAAAAGCGCGCCCGAGAGAACCGACAGAACCAGAATGATCTTGAGACGCATGGTTTACCCCACTAGAACGATTTCTACCAAACCCAGAGACAAAATAGTAAAGATCAGGTCAAAACCCACCAGAACGCGGAACCAGATCAGGTCGTCGGCGGCCAGCGGATCGCCGCCAATCAAGATGGTGCTGAGGTGGATCGCGCCCATCAGCGCGGGAATCAGCATCGGATAGATCAGGCTCGGCAGCATGATCTCGCGCAGCCGCAGGTTCACGGTCATGGCGCTGAACAAAGTTCCGATTACCGTAATTCCCCAGGTGCCGAGCAGCATCACCAGAAACAGCAGCGCCAAGCTCCGCGGAATCCGGATGTTGTAGAAGACGGCAAAAATCGGGAGGCAAAGGCACTCCACGATTAGCAGGAGTACGTAGTTTCCCAGGCACTTTCCCAGGAACAGTTGCGCGCCACTGGCCGGCGACGCGATCAGCGCGTCCAAACAATCGTTCACCAGTTCTCGCGCGAAGCTGCGGTTGAGAATCAGCGTGCCGGCGAACGCGAATACCAGCCACAGCAAGCCTCCTGAAATCTCCCGAATTTGCTCCGAGTCGGGATCGAACGCGAAACTGAACAGGAGCAAGATTACGAGCGCGAACGACAAGGATGCGTTGATGGTTTCCTTGCTGCGAACCTCCGAGCGCAAGTCTTTCGCGGCGACAGCCCAGGCCAGGCGCAGAAAGTTCATGCCTCTCCGTAATGACGATACAGCCAGCCTGGATCTTCCACCATTTCGCGGGTGCGCAGGCCGCGGAAAGCCAGCTTTCCACGATTGATCAGCGCGACGTCGGTGGCAAGTTCCAGCGCTTCGCGCAACTGGTGCGTGGACATGATGATCGTCCGGCCTTCGGCCAATGCGTTCTTCAGAAGATCCTGCAATACTTTGATGGCGCGGTCGTCCAGCGCCGTGAAAGGCTCGTCGAGCAGCAGCAGCCGAGGGTTGTGCAGGAACGCGCGAGCCACCGCCAGCCGCTGGCGCATGCCGCGAGAAAACTCGCGCACCAGTCCGTCGCGAACGCGTTCGAGACCGGTGCGCTCCAGCCATTCCATCGACGTCTTGACCGGATCGGCGATTCCATAGAGGCGCGCGAACAACCGCAAGTTTTCGAATGCCGACAGCTCTTCGTAAACGCCAATGCCGTGGCCCAGCACGCCAATTTGCCGCCGCGCGGCCTGAGCGCGCGCGTCCTGGTCGAGGATCGTAATGCTTCCCTTGCTGGTTTTCGACAACCCGGCGAGGATGCGCAGGAGCGTCGTCTTTCCGGCGCCGTTGCGGCCGAGCAACGCCAGGCAAGCTCCGCCCTCGACGTTGAAACTCACGTCCCGCAAGGCTGGATAGTCTCCGAAGAATTTCCAGACGCCATCGATCGCCACGGCGCTCATGCGGATCCTACGGCTTGCCTCCCGTCAGGCGAATGCCCAGCTCGCGCAGTTGGCGTTCCGGAACCGGCGAGGGGGCATCGCACATCAGGTCGGTCCCACGCGCGGTCTTGGGAAACGGAATGACTTCGCGAATGGAGGTTTCCCCGGCCAAAATCATCACCAGCCGGTCGAGCCCGAGCGCGATACCTCCGTGCGGCGGCGCGCCATATTCGAGCGCTTCGAGCAGAAACCCGAAACGGCGCTTGGCCTCTTCGTCGGTAAAACCGAGCGCCGCGAAAACCTTGGCCTGCACGTCGCGCCGATGAATACGAATGGATCCCGACCCCAGTTCGACGCCGTTCAAAACCACATCGTAGGACTTGGCGCGGCAACGCGCGGGGTCGGCCGTCAGCTTGTCGAGATCTTCGTCGTGCACCGAAGTAAAGGGATGGTGCGCCGCATTCCAGCGCTGCTCCTCTTCGTCCCATTCGAACATCGGAAAATCCACCACCCACAGCAGCTTGAAATTCGTCGGATCGAGCAGCTTGTGGCGATCGTTGTATTTCTGGCCGGCAAACAAGCGCAGTTGTCCGCAAGCCTGGTAGAACGTCTCTTCGGGACGCTGGCCCTTGGGCGCGCCGGGCCAGCCCGCGATCAGCAACAGGTCGTCTTCAGCAGCTCCCGACGCGGTGCGGGCTTGCTCCACCAGCTTCGGATCCAGCTTTTTCAGATCGTCATACACGCGCAGCCCGCGCTCCGTGCCGAAGTCCTTCAGCTCATCCCGTTCCTTGCGGCTCAACGCGCCGGTCTTGGGAATGTGGATGGCTACCGGCGGGAACGTCAAGCCGAGCTGCCAGGACTGGCCGTCCAGGACGTGAAACGGCGGCAATCGAAGATCGGGTTTGTCGATGCCGTACGACCGCATGGCCTGCTCGTAGGTCAGGCGCGGAAACGGTCCGGGCGCCGGGTAACCCGCGACCTCGAAAACCTTCTGAAGCATCGGCTCCACGGCTTCGTAAATCCGCTCCTGCTGCGGGAACGACATTTCGAGATCGATTTGCGTGAACTCGGGCTGCCGGTCGGCGCGCAAATCTTCGTCGCGAAAACAACGCACGATCTGGAAGTATTTTTCGTAGCCGCTCACCATGAGCAGTTGCTTGAAGATCTGCGGCGATTGCGGCAGCGCGTAAAAAGAGCCGGGCTGCACGCGGCTGG
>JBEKHQ010000487.1:0-3781 GCA_050012195.1 Bryobacteraceae bacterium
GAATCGATAGCGAGGGTGCTCGGCAATAGTGGCGAGATTCTCGAGGTTGCCGGCGTAGGTGAGCGCATCGACGTTGAAGATCTCGAGGGAGGAATTCTGAAGGGCTAAGCGGACAAAGCAGGAGCCGATGAACCCGGCGCCGCCGGTGACAAGAATTTTCATTTTACGCTTCTATTGTAGGGGTGTTCAGTCTCCCTCTTTTACGGGAGCGACGATCTGAAAATTCCCCGGTGTAAACACCACCACCAACCCCTGCCCCTGTGAGCCGAGCGGGCCGATCGGCTTTCCGTTCAAGCGCACATCCAACGCTGCGGCATTGCCCACTCGAAGCTTGGCGAACTCTTTGCCCTCCACGGTCTTGGTCTGGTTGCGCGCCAGTACTCCAGTGAAAACCATTCGGCCGTCGGAGGAAATCGAGAGCCAGGTGGACTCTCGCGCGATGAGATCGAGCAGGACCTTGTATCCAGCCGCGAGCCGCGCGGTTTCAGTGACGGATGCATGCTGAGGCGAAGCTGACTGCGCAGCGGCGAGCGAGGCCGGCTGGTCGGTAGTCGGCGCGGTCGGATTGGCGTCCCCCAGCGGTTGAGCTCGCTTCACAGTCGGCGCACTCTTCGCTGCAGCCTGAACGGTGTTCGGCGCGGGCTGGCCGATGGGCAATCGCATGTCGTGCCACCAGATGTACAGGCCTGAACTTCCGACCAGTGCCAGGGCGAGAACAGCCAAGGACAGGTACAACCGGCTGTGGGATTCGCGCGAAACATATTGAACCGGCGAGATTCTCCTGGGCACCTTCTCGTTCTGCCCCGGCAACGGCAACGGGGCTTCCGCGCTGAGCAAGCGATCCACTTCATCGAGAATCTCTCTGACGTCCAGCGACAGCGCTCGAGCATACTGATCGACGAAATGTTTGTAGAAGAAGGCGCTCGGCAAACTCTCCCTCTGGTCGCCTTCAATCGCCTTAAGGTATTTCTCGTTGATTTTTGTTTTCGCCACGACAGCACTTAGATCGAGACGTTGCTCCAAGCGCGCCTGACGTAGCCGCTGACCTACTGAACAAATCATAAACCGCTTTCCAGCTTACGGTTATAATACAACAGTCCGTGACACACTACGGTGCCGGTACGGTTTCGGTAGTCATAGTTACCTGGAATCGACGCGATCTTTTGCGCGCTTGCTTACAGTCACTTACGCTTCAGCAGTTTAAGCAACTGTTTGAAGTTATCGTGGTAGACAATGGTTCCGACGATGGTTCGCACGAAATGTTGCAGCGCGAGTTCTCCCAAAGTTCGGCCTTCCGTCTAAGGCTAATCCGTAACGAGAACAATCTAGGCTTCTGCGCGGCGAACAATCAGGGTTTCGGAGCTTCCTGCGCCGACTTCGTCGCGTTGCTCAACAACGATGCCGAAGCCGACCCGCAATGGCTCGCGGCTCTGGCGAGCGCTTTCGAAGGGCGCGACGACATCGGCATGGCAGCTTCGAAAATTCTGGTGCACGAGAACCCCCGACTCATCGATAAGGCCGGTCACTTGATTTATCCGGATGGCCAGAACCGCGGAAGAGGCAGCGGCGAGCTGGACACCGGACAATACGATCGCGTTGAAGAGATTCTCTGGCCGGATGGATGCGCCGCTATGTATCGCCGTGCGATGCTGGACCAGATTGGAGGATTTGACGAGGACTTTTTTGCATACGCCGATGACGCCGAACTAGGGCTGCGGGCCAGAATCGCTGGTTGGAAGTGCCTCTACATTCCACAAGCGGTGGTGCGGCATCATCGTGGCACCACGCTGGGAGTGCGATCCGCGCGCCGGCTGGAGCTTATCGAACGCAACCGCGTGCTGCTGGCGGTGAAACTGTTTCCTTGGAGTCTGCTGTGGTTGAACGGCGTGTACTACCTGATGAGACTCGCGGCGGGTTTGTGGGCGGCGCTACGGAACCGCGGGGAAGTGGGCCGGTATCCGGGTGCCCGCGGCAAGCTGCGGGCGGCGATGGCGCTGGTGAAGGGCGACCTGAAGGCGCTGCCGCTGATTCCTCGTATGCTTGGCAAGCGCCGCGATCTGGCGCGGATTCGCAAGCTCTCGCCGCGCGAAGTCAGGCGGTTGATTCTCGAATATCGCATTTCTCTCAAACAGCTCACGGAACAGAGCACTTAAGAATGAAATGTCCGGCGTGCGGAGAAACCGGCGTGCGCGTGCTCTTCAGTGCCTCCGACCGGCTTTACGGAACCACCCGGCAGAAATTCCAAGTGGCGGAATGCGTGTCTTGCGGATTGTTGCGTCTGGATCCTCCGCCCGCCCGCGAGGAGCTTGCGCGCTATTATCCCGACGAGTATTGGTACGCACCTCGGAAGGATGCGGCCTCGCGGGTCGAAGAGGCGTATCGGCGCTTCGTCTTGCGCGATCATGTAAATTTTGTTCTACGCGCGCTGGCGGATTCCGGACCGACGGGCCCAGTGGTGGATATCGGTTGCGGCGGCGGATTGTTCCTGGGAATGCTGCGAGAACGCGGATTGCGGGTGCTCGGATTGGACAATTCGCAAGCTGCCGCCGAGGCTGCCTGGACGCAGCATCGGGTTACGGTGATCCTTGGTGATCTTGCGAATTCGCCCATCGGCGAGGGAACCTGCGCCGCCGCCACCATGTTCCACGTCCTGGAGCACCTCCATGATCCAGAATGTTATCTGAGGTCGGCGTGGAATCTGCTGCGTCCCGGCGGGCGTCTTATCGTGCAGGTGCCGAATGCCTCTTCGTGGCAGTTCCGCGTGTTCGGCGAACGCTGGAACGGCTTGGATGTCCCTCGCCATCTGGTGAACTACCGGGAACGGGATCTGGTTCGGCTGGTGGAACGCTGCGGCTTCGAAATCGTGCGGCGGAAGGGCTTCTCCTTGCGAGATAATCCCGCCGGTTTTGCTTCGAGCGTATCGCCGGACTTGGATCCCATGGCTCGGCGCGTCCGCAAGATTCCGGAATCGCCGGCCGGCCGGCTCTTCAAGGATCTGCTGTATTTCGCGCTGGTGCTGGCGGCGCTTCCGTTCACGGCGCTCGAAGCCGCGTGCGGGGCCGGATCCACAATCATGCTGGAGGCGCGCAAGAAAGCTTGACTTATCGAGCCATCGAGCGCATGCTGCCGTCGTTTTTACGGCGGTACGTGCTGTATTTCGAATCGGCGATCGAAGACTCGGTCTCCCGTTTCGCGGCCTGCTTGCCTTCCGAGGCGCGAGTGCTGGACGCGGGCGCTGGCGAGTTAAGTCATGCGCGCTATTTCCAGCGCAATGCGTATATCGCGGTGGATCTCGCCGTGGGCGATTCGAGCTGGGATTACGGCAAACTGGATGCCATCGCGGACCTGACGGCGTTGCCCTTCCGCGCCGGGAGCTTCGATGCCTGCATCAACATCGTGACGCTCGAGCATATTCGCGAGCCCGCATGCGCTCTGCGCGAGATTGAACGAACTTTGGCGCCGGGCGGGCAATTGCTGATCATCGCGCCACACGAATGGGAGGTTCACCAGTCGCCGCACGATTACTATCGTTACACGCGGCACGGCTTGGCCTATTTGTTCGACACAGCGGGTTTTTCGGATTACGCCATCGAGCCGGTGGGCGGCTATTTCCGGCTGATTTCAAGACGGCTGCTGAATGGGCTTCAATTTTTTCCCGGGCCTTGGTTCTTTCTGGCCGCGATTTTTCTCGCCCCGCCCGCACTGATTCTCCCGTGCTTCGATTGGCTGGATCGCGAGCGGAACTTTACACTGGGATATATATGCATCGCAAAAAAGCGCT
>JBEKHQ010000488.1:0-3776 GCA_050012195.1 Bryobacteraceae bacterium
AGCGTTCCAGCGCTTGTGGATCTTGCGATAGGCGATCGGGGAGGAATTTCAGGGCTACAAAGCGGCCAAGTTCGGTGTCCTCGGCCTTGTAAACCACGCCCATACCGCCGCCGCCGATCTTTTCGACGATGCGGTAGTGCGAGATGGTCTGGCCGATCATTTTTGTTCGATCGTGGTGAGATGCCGGTTTTCGGCGGATTCATCTTACATCAGCCGGCAGAAGCAAGGGCAACCGCAACATCAAAAGCAGTGGCCAGGAGGGCCGCTCCACACGATTGGTGAGAAGAGTTAGAATCACATGGAGCACAGGGTCCGGGCCATTTTGATGGCGGCGGATTCCGAGAAGGAGATGATATGGCAGCGCTGCCCAATCTGAAGCCCGATCCGAATGAAAAGCTGGTTAAAGTTTTTGACAGTGAAGAGGAGACGGAGGCGTTGGTGGTGAAGGGGTTGCTCGATTCCGCAAATATTGAGAGTGATCTGGCGTCCGCAAGCCTTTTGCAGGACGCGTTTCCCGGTCTCGGGGGAATGATTATCACGGTGCGGGAAGAGGATGCGGAGAAGGCGCGCAGCTTGATCGCAGAGTATCGGCGGCCCGTCGGCGAAGTGGATGACGACGAGACGCAGGCTTAAACAGGTGTCGCTCAGGGCTAAAGTCCTATTTTCATGGTGCCTGCAGGCCTGAAGGCCTGCTCCATCCCCCTTTGAAAAACGGAAAATCAAAATCAAAGGCAGCGGACAAGGGCGCCCGCTCTACACGTGCTATTGGAGAATTGGCAGCGATGGGATTACGGAGTGGCCGTCGAGGTAGAAGGTGACTGCCCCGTTTATATCGGTGCGGTAGACGTGGACTCCGGAGGCTTGCAGGCGCGCGAGGACGTCGGGTTTGGGAAACCCGAAATTGGTTCGGCAGCCCAGCGAGATTATGGCGTAGCTTGGCTTCACCGCTGCCAGGATTTCTGGAGTGGTGGAGGTGGCACTGCCGTGATGTCCCACCTTTAATAGGTCGGCGTGCGGATGGTGCAGACGCGCTATGCGTCGCTCGACCGCTTTCTCCGCATCGCCCACTAACAATACGGAAGTATCGCCACTAGCTGACTTGCAGCACCATGGAGTCGTTGTTCTTAGGCTCGAGCCCTACGGGCCAGTCTCGGGGCGGAAAAAGCACATCTACTTTGGCTCCGCCCAGGTTAAATTCGTCTCCTTCCCAGTGCCGCACCACCTTGATCCCAAGCGCGTTGGCTTCGGCAATCAAGTTGTCTAGCGCTCGGCTGGGTGGGAGCAGGCCTATCCATAATTCCTTCGGACGGAAATCTTTCAGCACCGCGGGCATGCCTCCGATGTGGTCGGAGTGACCGTGGGAGATCGCCACTGCGTCGAGGCGTGAGATGCGGCGCGTCCACAAGTAGGGAGCAACTACATCTTCTCCGAAGTCGAGTTGGGAAGCGGCGCCCCAGATGGGCCCTCCGGCGTCGACCAGTAAAGTGCGGCCTGGCGGCGTCACCAAAAGGATGGCGTCGCCTTCGCCTACGTCGATCGAAGTTACTTCCAGCAATCCCGTTCGCATTTCTGGCTTGGGAGGCAGGAAGGCGAGCGCCAGAGATGCCGTAAGCAGCGCAACCAGTCCGGTGACCGCCAGGGGCGCGCGCTTGCGAGCGAGTGCCATCGCGACTATCAGGGCGGCGGAGGCGGCGATCATCATGACAAAAGAGGGAGTGGCTACGCGAAGATCGGCGAGGCGCAGGCCTCCTAGGTCGTGGACCGTGCCGGTAATCGCTTGCAACGCGAAGGTGGTAAGCAGAGCGGGAAGCTTTGCGAGAAGCGGAGAGACGCATCCGAGCGCGACGGTGAGGACGGCTGCGGGCATGAGGAGTTGAGTGAGTGGAACGACTGCGACGTTGGCGGGGAGACCGATGGTGGTGGCGCGGTGAAAGTAATACGCCATGGGGAGGGCCAGTCCCATCTGCATTACCGCCGACACGAGTAGCAACTCAAAGGCACGCAGGCCAACTATGGCTGTGCCGCGCACCAAATGCAGCGACCATGAACGTCCGAAGAAACGCGTGAAGCGTTCTGCGACTAGACGCAAGTCCACGCGGAACTGCGCGACGCGTGGAGGCAACGACGGGCCATAGTCATCGGAGTCCCAGCGAGCCAGCGCCTGACGGTAGAGTTGCGATGAGCGCTCTATGAGCGGCAACCCGATCGCGGCCACGATGAGCACGCAAAGAAAAGTCATCTGGAAGCTGGCGGTGAAGAGCTGGCGCGGATCGAACACGAGCAATCCCAGAGCGGCTGCGCCCAGCGCGTTGATCATGGCGCGGTCGCGGTAAAGCAGGCGCGTGGCCAGATAAATGGCGCACATCAGCGTAGCTCGCCACACAGGCGCACCCACAGCCGTGAGGAAGGCGTAAGCAACGCAGAACAGAATCGTCAACAGGGTTGCCGGAATCTCGCCGACGCGCAAGCGACGGAGCGTCCAGAAGGCGACGAACGCCAGGATGGTTACATTCATCCCTGAAACCACGAGGATGTGATAAGTGCCGGAGCGCTGGAAATCGACTCGCGTGTCGCGATCAATGAAGGCCTCTTCGCCGATGACCATGGCGTCAATCAACGCGGCCTGTGGCGGGGGCCAGAGCGCGTGCACCTTGGCAATGATGCTGGCGTGAATGCGGGTGCGCCAGAGTTCAAGGCGGCTGCCCGCGAAGCCGGGCAAGAATTGCACATCATCAGCTTTCACGGAGCCCAAGGCCGCGATTCCGTTTGCGGCGAGGTACCCCTGATAGTCGAATGCGCCAGGATTGCGGAAGTTTCGCGGCAGCTTCAGCCTGAGGGGGAGGTGGATTCGCTCGCCGTAGCGGAACCGGCGCATGGTGGACGCGAACGCTTCGTCGCTGTAGATCCCAAGCCGGACACCGGCATGCACAGGAATGCGCGTGCCGTTTTCGGTGACGTTGTTCGGTCTCGACGTCCAGGCTTTGTCTAACTTCGTTTGGAGATGCATCGCGCAACCTGCCTTCCCGGGTCACGTGCGCTGTGATCTCGACTGACTCGCCATTCGCGAACGGATGCACGCTGCTATCGAGGTTGGCTGGGCCTCTCAATTGGATGTGAAGAGCGCCCGTCAGGAAAAACGCGCCCAGAGCGAGGCCCACGCCTAGCCATCTGCGCCGGCGCACGAAGAAGTAGAGGCCTGCGGCAAGAAATGCTGCTCCGGCCGCTATCCACCACGATGCCGGGCGCCAGGAGTGAACGCCAGCAACTATTCCCGTGGAGTAGGCCAGCGCAGCCCCGAGCCCAGAGCATTGGTTGTCGGGTGGGCTGGAGTCGAGGTTCGTGTGGAAGGCTCGGGGATTGTGGTCCATTGGTCGGTAAAGGCGGCATCGTTGGCCCGGGTGCCGGTGGGTGACTGCCGGGACGGACCGGCATTGGACTGGCGCTGCCAAACGCCTCACTCCGCTGGACAGCTGAGGCGGCTGTCTCCACAGGGGCCCTCTCGACATCGGCTTGCCGATCAGCGCACTAACTGCAGGACGCTTTCCAGGTGGTAGGTCTGGGGAAACATGTCGACCAGATGGACCTCCTCGACGCGGTAGCCCGCCGCTTGTAGCTGGACCAGATCGCGGGCCAGGGTTGCGGGATCACACGACACGTAGGTCAGGCGAGGCGCGCCGACGCTTGCCAGCACGCGCGCTATCGGATCTCCTAATCCGCTTCGGGGTGGGTCCACTACAACCAGGTCGGGCTTGAGATTCGCGACTTCGGTCAGGTAT
>JBEKHQ010000489.1:0-3767 GCA_050012195.1 Bryobacteraceae bacterium
CTGAATCATGGCCGCTCATTACACAGGGCGTTCAAATGACCCCGTCCGGCTCCGCGCGATTCAAAACCACGGACAAGCCCGCGATCTATATGGAGGTGTATGAGCCGCTTCTGGCCGCCGCGGAACCACCCAAGGGTCTTGCAGTAGCCGTTCAGCTCAAGGTGCTTGACAACAAGACGGGCGAACAAAAGGTCGACACCGGGCTCTTCCGTATTCCCGTGCCAGAGAAAGGCGGCAACCCCATGATTCCCACCGGCTCGCAAGTCCCTGTGTCGCAATTGACGCCGGGCTCCTACCGTCTGGTGATGAGCGCCACGGACAGCGCCGGAAAAAAATCCCAGCGCTGGGCCGATTTTGAAGTGCAGTAACGCTGTTTACTTTGCGCTAAGCGACGCGACGGAAGCCAGCTTGGGACCTGACGTGCCGCGGGGCAGTAGGCTCGGCCCGGATGCCCGGAACAGCTTCGCCACGTCGGTGTGGACGTCCAAAACCATTCCCAGAAAGCCGGACTGCATTTCGTCCCAGTTCTGATCGCCCCACCAGATTGTTTTAGTCGGATCGGGGTTGAACGGGTTGTTCGCCGAGTTGTCGTAGTGCGCGATGGTTAGAATGCGAGTGCCTTTGGGCATCACGATCGGCTTTTCCAGTTGATAACCAAGTTGCCAGTCGAAGTTCCATTTGCCCTTGAAGACAACTTCCGATTCGCCCGTTGGATAAATCAAACGAAGCTCGTAATCCTTGCCTCTGAGGTGAAGGTGCGGCTGGATGTATACCAGCTTCACATCGTCCACTCCCACGGTGACTTCGCTCACCACTTCTGCGTTGCTGTCACCGGCCGGAATGGCGAGGTTGAAAGCGACTGGAGTGCCGGGGGATGTGTAATAGCGCTTCTTCGGAGGGTTTTTCGCAAACACAAGTCCGACTTTAGACCTGTCGGTGGCGGCCGTCCCTATCGCCGTGTAGTGGATGTTGAACACGATATCGGAGCCTTTGGGCACAAACTTCGCCGAACCATCGACGTCGAAGCTCTGCGCGCCCAATCCCGGGTTGTATTTGCCCAATAGATCGGTTCCGTCCTTCATGTCGCCGCTTACGGTTTCGTACGCCTCTCCAGGCACGGCGTTCGCCATGAACTTCGATCCGGGAGGCCGAACGAGAGCCCGCATGTGATGCACCACTTTCGGATTTCCCGCGCGCATCTCCGCCGCCACCACCCAGGTGTCCTCCGGAAAATTCGCTTTGACAAGGATGTCTTGGTAGTTGATGGTGCCTGTCGCCGCCACATGGAACTCTTTCGGCATCTCGACAATCATGTCGGGCTTGATGTTCCACCCGTCTTGGAATGCCATCGCCTGCGGCTTATCCTTCTCGTCGCCCTCCGGCGCTCCATTGTCCGCCCATGAGACCAGAGTGTTGATCTGCGCCTCGCTCAGCGAGCGGTCGTTCGCCAGACGAGCGTGGCCGGTTTCGGCGAACCAGGGCGGCATCTTCCGAGTAACTACCGCAGCCTTAATCGCCTTGGCCCACGGCCGCGCTTCGGAGTAAGTCAGCAGTGACATCGGCGCCATCTCGCCCGTACGGTGGCAACTTTGACAGTTCTTCTGCAGGATCGGAAGAACGTCCTTATTAAATGTCGCGGTAGCGGCAGTCGAAGCCGCCGTTGCCACAATCCCCATCACGAAACACGCAAGCAATACCCGTAATGTACCCATGCTTGGCCTCCTTAGACGCACTGATATTCCGTATCTGCATCATATCCGGACCGGGATTCCAGCGCAATGGCCCCGTATGGTCTGACCGCGCCACCGCAGCCAGTCACGGCATCCGGAGGTATCATGCCGTAAGGAGTTGCGAGAGATTCTATGGAGGCATCTCAAATGGAGATTTCACGCGAAGCGAAGATGGTGTCCGGGATAGTTCTTATTATCGTTCCCACCATTGAATACGGTGGAGTATTTTTGCTCAGCCTGCTCCGGCACGGCGATGCGACGTACATGCAAAACGTCCTTCGCCAGAGTCTGATGCGCGCTGGGCACGCCCACGCGGGAGTTATCATCATTCTCTCGCTGATCTGCCAGCTCTTTGCCGATGTCGCGCGACTCTCGCCGGGGCTTATCTGGTTAGTGCGCGTAGGCATGCCTGCGTCGGCCGTTCTTCTTTCGGCCGGCTTCTTCTTGTCGGTCGCCTCGTCTGAAGCGATCAGCGTCGGGCCCTTCATCGCGCTGGCTTATGCAGGCGCGATTTTGTTGGGAGTTTGTGTGTTGCTGCTCGGGATCGGTCTGCTCCGCGCTAGCTGAGGAGAATCGTCATTTGCGTGAAGTCAGGGAGCTCGGCTGCAGATCCTTGCGATCCACTTTATTTACTTCGTCGATGATTTTCGCGTAAGCGCGCGCCACCGCTGCCAGGCCTGCGTCCGGCACACGCTCGGGGATGTCCCCGTCGGTGTGCTTGATTTCGGGCGAATCGATCACTTGAATGGATGGCGCGCCGCGCTCGATGTGCCCCATATCTCCGGACGCATTCGGATCCATTTCGGCCACCAGATTGACGCCAAACTCCAGAAACGCCTTCTGCGCGATGTCCATTAGCCGGCTGCCCCCATAGACCCACCATCGGCGCTCTTGAATGGTGTTCGACGCTCGCAGGTGCGTGCTCCACTGCAGCAGGTCGTTGTGGGAGACGTGCTCGCAATTGAGAATCAGCGCCGTCTTCCCGAGCATCGTATCCCGATGGTCGTGCATGTATTGTGTGGTCGGCGATCCGGCGTGGTGGCCCGAACTGGCGACGAAGGTGATGCTCCGCCGCCTCTGCGCCTTGGGGATTTGGGCGAAATACTCCGCCAGCGTCGCCATCACCGCTAGTCCCGATGCGTTATCGAGCGCCGCTTCATAATATCCATCGGTGTGGGCCAATACATAGATGCTCTCATCCGTCGTTCCCGGCAAGGTGCCATAGGCCGCCACGGCCTTCAGGTCTTTCCGCATTTCGGTCTTCAGATTCATCTTCACCTTCACGGGATCGCCCAACGCAATCAGGTCGCGCAGCGCCTTGCCGTCTTCCCATCCAAGGAAGAAGCCTGGCACGTTGATGGGATTGCCGCGCCCGCCGCTGATGCCTTGCCAGACCGCGAGATTGTCGTTGTATCCCCAGATCGTGATGATCGCCGCGGCGCCATGGTCGGCGGCCCGCTTCCACGCGCCTTCCCAGCCTGCCGATTCGCCCATATTCCCCGGTTCCAGAATCGACAGAATGAGCGCCGCTTTCCCTCGCACATCGCGCCCCATGAAATCGGCCGCGCTGCCGGTTCCCACCCACACCGCCTCAGCCTCCAAACCGCCCGGTGGCGTCGACGCCGAACCCACCGCGGGATTCAGCGACTTGAACGTCAGGGTCTTTCCGCTGCCCGTCGCGGTGACATTCCAGTCGATACCGAACCATTGCGGATCGAGCGGGTATTCCTGCTCGTGAATGTCCGTCAGGCCATACTGGCGCCACTTGGCCTCCGCCCACTCCGCAGTCATCTTTTCGTATTTCGTGCCCGCAATGCGTCCCCAGTAGCGGTCTCCGGCGTCGCGGCTCTGATGCGAGATGGCGACTACCTCCATATCCTTCTCCTTGATCCGTCGCCCGTCGATCTTTTCGTAAGCCCGATCCGCTGCCGGCACGGGCAAAGACACATAGGCGTCCTGGCGCACGTGCCCCGACGAATCCAGCAGCGGCGAAGGGTTCTTGGACTGGCTCTGTGCGACGCACAGCGTTGTCGCGCT
>JBEKHQ010000490.1:0-3763 GCA_050012195.1 Bryobacteraceae bacterium
AACTCGATAGCGGACAAACTGACCCCGGCGACGGCGACCGTCGAACCACTACCGAATCCGGTGCCGGCCACTTTTATAGTTGATCCCGCGGGCACGTACCCGCCGGACGGAATCACGCCCTGGACGGAAAGACCACCCCCAACGCTCAGACTTCCAGGCTTGACCGAAAACGACAACGGCGCGCCGGTCAGGTCCTTGATCGACGACGACGGGTCAACGGTGACGCCGTATTGTCCATCAGCGATGCCTGGAAGTACCGCGACGACCACCGTCAGGATCGGTAAAGCGGGCAAACGCCCGACGCCGCCCGATGCCGAGGTGAACTGTGCGGTTAATCCGAGTCCCTGAACCGTTGCGCTGCCCCATTGGTCGCCGGACGCGCTGAACGCGGTTGCCCCGGCAATCTGGCCAACGACCGTTGGGTCGAAGTTGATGACAATCTGGCCGCTTGCAATCGTGGCCGGCGACGCGGAGTAGATCTTGAACTGCGCCATTCCCCCCGGCGGCGCGGATTCGCTCGACACGATCAGTTGCAGGACCGGATTGGCTTTGGCCGTCACCAACGTTGTGAGAACGGCAACAACCAGCGCGCAATATCGCGTCATGACATGTCTTCTTTACGGCGCCGCCGGCGCGACGGGGATGCCGACCTCCACCGACGGTACATCGAAATACGTCACCCGTACCAACGTGAAATTCGGATTGGGGATGCCATAAGGAACCATCACGTTCAACTCCGATTCAGAAGCGAAAAAGATGGGCGCTTCGATGCCGTCGAATGTAACGACAGTGCTCGCGAGCTCGGTCGATACCATTCCGTCCCTCGCGAACCGGAGTCCGTAGCTGCTGGGCGGCCCGATCAGATCGCCATGGATGGTAACAATCTCGCCCGGCGAGACAGGACCGATCTCTTGAGAGGCGGCGTCGACCACTGCTCCGACTACGGGCTGCGGCGTGGGCCCAGCAGTGACCTCGATCTTGACTGGCGCGACTGCGCTTTGGCCACTACCGCTCACCGTGATGCTGGTATCGTAAATCCCAGGCCGCGTCGCTAAAGGTGTCACGTCTAGCGGTTCTGGCGTTACCAGCGAGCGAGATATCTGGCCAACAAGAGCAGATGCTGACGCTTCGACTGGTCCAGAACTTTGGATCTCAAACGCTGCTCCGGGAGGGTTGCTGTTAACGGTCATTATTTGATCGATTTCATCGGGCGTGCCCGGCGAACCTTGGTAAACGGCGTACGAAAATATGAGATTCGGCGGGGCGAGCGTTAGAGCAGGTGCGCTGTTCAAGACGTAAAGCGTCACCGCTATCTGTTGCGGCTCTTGCCCGACGGCGGGGTTGTAGGTAATCGTAACCGTGCCCTGGTACGTTCCTGGCACCAAGCCGGCGGGGTTTACAGTGATTTCGACATACCGAAGGTCCGGCGAAGTCCCGCTCAACCAGTTGCCGCCTGAATCCGTGGAAGAGGAGAAGATTCCGATTAGCGCGCCAGCATCGGCCACCCGTTGGGTCGACGGCGGCGAACCCTCTTGCAGCGCAAATTCCAAGGTGGCAAGGAGTTGAGTTTGCTGAGCAGCCTTGGGTCGCGCGGCGAGCGTTGAGCCGCGGTCGGAGCGTCGTGGATGCGGCGGAAGTCCGGAACTCGACGGCGGTGGGGGCGGCAGCGCCTGAGGTAGAGACACCACAATGCCACCGATCGTACTCGGCTGCGAGGGTGGCGTTCGGAGAGTATAACCAACAATCTGGATCGGCGCCGAAGCTGTGATCTCCTGGGATTCCAAGTCGGGAACCGGGGAATCCAAAAGTATCGCGCCGGCTGGAACGGTGAACTGGTAATTGTCGCCCGCGTCATCGTTGACGGTAACGTCGATGGCAGTGGCACCAGGGTTCTGGTACGCCACGTTTTCTCCGGTCGGAGAGGAAGCCGCGCTGGTCCAGGTTCGCAAAGGGAATATGATCGGGCCACCGGCGAGGAGTTCCTGTGTCACAGTGTCGGCAGGCGTCGGCCGGAAGGACGGAAAATAATCCACGGCCGTCCCATCTGGGTTTTGGACGCGAACACGTTTGCCAGTTAGCTCCGCAGGCGCCCGCAGCGTGAAATCGATCTCTTGCGAACTAACTACTTGAGATGATGCGACGCTCACGCCCGCGACGCTTAGCGTGGCCGCCGGATCAATGCCCGAACCCGTGACCCGCACAACGGTACCCGCCGGTTGAACTCCCCCGCCCGGCGTTACATTCCCGATTGACAAGCTACCGCCCACAGTGATCGTGCCTGGAATGGGTTGGACCGTATAGATGTTCCCCCTCGTGTCCATCCATGGGGCGGGCGTGTCGACTACTATCTGCGTCTTGGCTCCGGAGGCCGCAGCGGCTAGTATTGGGATCGTAACGCCAAAAACTGGAAGACCTGGTAAGCGGCCAACGCCTCCGGATGGGGACTGGAAGAAGAAGCCCAGTGTATTTCCATAAATGACGGGTGCTGCGAAGGCGTCTCCCGCGGCGCTGAAGATGGCCACACTCTCGATTGGTCCGAAAAACGAAGGGTCGAAGGAAACGAGCACCTGCCCGCTCGCGACAGGCGTCGGAGTCGCCGCAAACACCTTGACCTGGACAGTCCCGCCCGGCGGCGCCGATTCGTTCGACACGATCAGTTGCTAGGCCGGGTTGGCTTTGGCTGTCCCCAATGTCGCAAGAAGGGCAACTACAAGCACGCAGTGGCGCATCATGACACGTCTTCCGGGGCCGTTCGCCCCAACCGGCTGAGTCCTCCGTCGAATTGAAAGGCTTTTCGCACGTTCCCGCGCTAGCTGAGCACGATCAGGCCCAAAACGCCGATTCGCCGGGCTTCTCCTGGAAGTGCTATGCTCCGCTCATGATCGGCAAAATCTCCGCACCTGCCTTTTTCGCCATCGCTTCCGCCGCGCTGGCGCAATCGTTGGCCGGTACCTGGGACGCCACCGTCAAGGTCAACGACGTGGAGGTTCCGTTCCGCTTCGAGCTGAGTGGAGACGGCGCCGGCGTCCAAGGCTCGTTCTTCAATGGCGAAGAGCGGTTCCCTTCCACCAATGGACAATTCGCGAACGGGTCGCTGGCGTTGAAATGGGACTACTACGCTTCGCGGCTGGAAGCAACGTTGAAGGATGGCGCGCTGGATGGCCAGTACATCCAGGCCCGCCGCGCCGAACGCGCCGTCTATCCGTTTCACGCCACGCGTCACGCGCAACCGCCCGCCGATGCGAATGCACCTTCGATAGACGGCCAATGGGTGATCCCCAACAAGAGTCCGAAAGGCGAGCAAGCCTGGCGCTTCATCGTGCATCAGACCGGCCCCGATGTTTCCGCCGCGATCCTGCGCATCGATGGAGACACCGGAGCTGTCACGGGCACATACAGGAACGGCAAGTTTGTCCTCAGCCATTTCTCCGGCGCGCGTCCATTGCTGCTCGAAGTCAGCCTGACGTCCGACGGCTCGCTAGATATCCTCCAAAACGGCAAGAACAAATTGACCGCAATCCGTTCGGAAGAATCGCTCGCCAAAGGTTTACCGCAGCCGACCGATCCGGCCCGGCACACCAGCGTGAAGGATCCGTCCGAGGCGTTCCGGTTCAATTTTCCCGATTTGAACGGCCGCATGGTCAGCAACACCGACGCCCGCTTCCATGGGAAAGTGTTGCTGGTCGTGATCACCGGCAGCTGGTGCCCGAACTGCCACGACGAAGCTCCCTATCTTGCCTCTCTGTACCGGAAGTATCGCGAT
>JBEKHQ010000491.1:0-3758 GCA_050012195.1 Bryobacteraceae bacterium
AGATCGAAGAATTTCAGTATGGCGGGTCCAGGGATAGTCCGGCCTTCGCTCTCGATAACAATCCTGATCGAATCCGGACGCGCCTCCCGCTCCAGCCGGACCGTTTTGCCCGGATCGGAGAATTTAACGGCCGTCTCAAGCAGCGAGTGCAATGCCCGGACCAGCAAGTCCTCATGTCCGACGACTAAGGCGTGTTCCGCGGATGGCGGCGCAAGCGTGACCTGCCTTGATTCGGCGAACGCCGTCGCGCTTTCCATGGCGCGGCTCAGCGCGGCATCCAAGGCGAACGGAGCGGATTTGAACTGCTTTCCTTCGACATCGATTTCGGTAAGCAGCAAAGCATCGTCCAGGATCGACAGGATTCTTTGGCGAGATCGTTCGAACAGCTCCTGGAGCTCTTTGTTTTCGGGCGTGGAAGGGCTGTGTTCCAAAATCAGCTCGCCGACGCCGAGCAGCCCGTAGAGGGGCGTGCGGAACTCATGCGAGATCAGGTTCAGAAAATCGTTCTTCGAACGATCGAGAATGGTGAGCCGCCGGTTTGCTTCCTCAAGTTCCAGCGTGCGCAGCGCCACTGCCTGCTCTAAGCGTTCATTCTGATGTTTCAAAGCTCGCTGCAGGGCGTGCAGTCTAAGATGCGTTTTAACTCGAGCATGCACCTCTTCGAACTGAAAGGGTTTGGATATGTAGTCGACGGCGCCGGACAAAAAAGCCTTCACCTTATCCTGGGTTTCGTTCAGGGCGCTGAGGAAAATGACGGGGATGTCGGAGAGCTCCGCGGTGGACTTAAGGCGTTCGCACACTACGTAGCCGTCCATCTCCGGCATGTCGATGTCGAGCAAAATCACATCCGGGGGATTCTTCATCGCCGCGGCCAGCGCCAGCCGCCCCAGTGGAAACGAACGCACTTCATGGCCTTGCTGGACCAGCATACCTTCCAGCAGTTTCAGGTTGGCGGGATTGTCATCCACAACCATAACGTCGCCTGGACGCGGTACCGGGTCCGTTAGCGGCGACAAGCTTCCTCCAGCATCCGCGACAGGGAATCGTATTCGTACTGGTCGGCCAGGGCCTGCAAAGCGCGCGCGGTTTCGTTGTCGCCGGTCTCGGGCACCTTGAGGATCAGGGCATCCAGGCGTCTCTTGTTGCCGGTCAATGTCGCGTCGCGGATCTCTTCCAATAACTCGTGCGGCAGCCGCCCAAGCCTCTCCGCGCCCAACGGCTCGGTTTCGCCGCGCGATTCGGCGTCGGCATCGTTCGTTTCTTCGTAGTCGTAGTCAACGTTCAGAAGGGCGCGGATCTTATCGAGCAGTTCGTCCTCGCGGCAGGGCTTGGCCAGAAAATCGTCCGCGCCGCTCTGAGCCGCGCTGCGGCGGTCTTCCTCCATGGCGCTGGCGGTCAGAGCGACCACGATCGTTTCCTTGCCTCGCGGATGCGCCTTTATTCTGCGAGTCGCTTCCAGGCCGTCCATAACCGGCAGATGCACGTCCATCAGAATCAAGCGTGGGTTCCATTGCTCCCAGGTTTGGAGAGCCGCCTCGCCGCTTTCCGCGCCGCGCACGGGGAAGCCGATGGAAGCCAGGAGTTTCATCAGCCAATCCCGGTTTTCGGGATAGTCGTCGACCACCAGGGTTTTGGGAGCTTCTTGTCCCGCTCTTATTGCGATGACGCGCCGGCGGCTCGCTATCCGGCTGGCCACTGCCTGGTCGCCGCGCTCGATAGGAATCTCGAACCGGAACACGGAGCCGCTGCCCGGGTTGCTGGCGACCGTGATATCGCCTCCCATGAGGCGCGCGTACTTGCGGCTGATGGCCAGCCCCAAGCCGGTCCCCTTCAGGCTGTCCCTACTGCTCCTGACTTGGCTAAATGGTTCGAACAATTTCCTCACGTCCTGATCTGTCATTCCCGAACCGGTATCTTCGACGCGAGCGGAGAACCATAGCTGCTCCCCTCTCCTTTTTTCCAAGGTTGCGTGCAGCGCGATTCGGCCACGCTCGGTGAACTTGACGGCATTTGCCAGCAGATTGATCAGCACCTGGCGCACTTTGCCTTGGTCCGCGATAACGTATGGCGCCGCCTCGGCGTCCACCAACAATTCGAATCGCAAAGCCTTCGTGCCGGCGCGCAAACGGAACATCGCCGCCAGATCGTCGAGCAGCCGGGAGAGATTGAACGTCACCGGATGGAGTTCCGTGCGGCCGGCCTCAATCTTGGACATGTCCAGAACGTCATCGATCAAGGCCAGCAGATGCTCGCCACTTCGGCCGATGATCTTGAGATTCGCTTGCGCATCCGCGCCCAGATCCGGATCTCGTAACATCAACTGCGCGTAACCGAGGATGGCGTTCATCGGCGTTCGGATTTCGTGAGACATGGTTGACAGGAACGTGCTCTTGGCCCGGTTGGCGGCTTCGGCGTCCACCTTGGCTTGCAATAATTGCCCATTGGCGTCGTGCAGCTGGCGGTTGGCGGCCTGCAACTGCTGCGAGTTGCGGAAGATCTCGGCCTCCATCTGCTCCATGCGGGTGAGAGGCTCGATGCTGGCGGGTTGGGACCTCTTCCGAACGAACTCGGTTACGTCTTCCACTCGATGGATCAAATACATAATCCGACCGTCGGTTCCGAGCACGGGAGAGTTGATCGGGCTCCAGTAGCGCTCCTCGAAAGTGCCGTCGGGACGCCGGATGTCGTACTTCTGGATGGCCATGGTGTCTGGAGAGAGGGTCTCAAGCGCCCGATCGAAGGAAGTGCGCAATTTAGAGACGCCCGTTGCGCCAAGGTCCGCGGGATTGTCGGGGAAGATTTCGAAGATGCCGCGACCGATAAGGTCCGCGCGCCGAGTCATGGTTGCTTTCAGATACGCGTCGCTCACCGAGACGATCTTCAAGTCGGGCGTGAGAATGAGGAACAGGGCGGGCAGCGACTCGAACAGGCTCTCCAACACGGCTCTGCTGCGACGGAGCTCGTCTTCAACCCTCCGTCGTTCGGTGATGTCGCGAATGGCGGAGGAAACCAGCATTCCTTCCGCGGTTTCGAGCGGGCTTAAGCTGATTTCGGTGGGGAACTCGGTACCGTCCTTGCGCAGCCCGTATAGTTCCATCCCTACGCGTACGAGAGGATCGGCGAAAAAACCGCCGCGATGCGAGGGATGCTGGTCGCGGAAGCGAGCGGGGACCAACATTTCAACTGCCTGGCCCAGCAGCTCTTGTCGCTGGTATCCGAATAGACTCTCCAACTGCGTGTTGACCAGGATAATCTTGCCCTCCTGATCCACGACAACCATGGCGTCCGGCGCCGCTTCGAGCAGGCCTCGGAACATCACCTCCGCTCGTTTCCGCTCGCTGATGTCGCGCGCGATGGCCGAGGCCGCCGCAACCTGGCCGCGGGAATTCTTGATGGGGGAAACCGTGAGCGCGACATCGAGCAGGGTGCCGTCTTTTCGACGCCGCACGGTTTCCTCATTGACAATTTCGCCGCACTGGAGTTTCGCTATGATCTCGATTAGCTCGTCCGGGCGATCGGGTGGAAGCAGAATGGAAATCGGTTTTCCCATGACCTCCTCGGCTGAGTAGCCGTAAAGCCGCTCCGCGCCCTTGTTCCAATTGACGATAATTCCATCCAACGACTTACCGATGATGGCGTCATCGGAGTAGTCAACGATGGAGGCCAGTTGCTCCCGGCTTAGTTCCACGCGCTTTCGTTCCGTGATGTCTCGAATGGTGCTGGAGACCAGCGAGCCCTCTTCCGTTTCCAGTGGGCTG
>JBEKHQ010000492.1:0-3756 GCA_050012195.1 Bryobacteraceae bacterium
CGCACGGTCAGGTCATACTTCTTTCCACGCACCCCAGCCGCGGGGGTGACCGTGACATCACTTTGGGATGCAGCTTGAGATGTCCCGGAAGCACCGTGCTGGGGAGCATTCGCAAGCTGCTGCGTCTGCGGGAGCGAGTCGACCGCGAGCGAACCGGGAGTCGAGATCAAACAAAGAACGGCTAACGAAATCCTGAAGTGCTTTTCCAGAGTGAGCACACGAGCACCCTCGCCATCAGATTGCCCCCTCTGAAAGTTGCGCCACTCTAAGGTCTTGCCGCCCCCGCAGTCAAGCGAAAAATTCAAGCTGTACACTCGAACGACCGTTCGGTTGTCATCCACCGGTTTGCCGTGTATTATCTCTGAACTCCATTGGCCCACATTCGACTGCTTCACTCGTGGATCTAATCCCCGTGGGCTTGTGAGATATAAAAACAATGACGATCCCGGACGACAAATTTTTCCAGGCGCGAGTCACCAAACGTGTGGACTTTGCGCCCGATCTTTGGATGTTCCGCATTCAGCCGGGCGGCGAGTTCAAGTTTGTTCCGGGTCAATACGCCACACTGGGTGTAGAGGACGGCGGCAAGCGCGTGGAACGTCCTTACTCGATCGTGTCGTCTCCCAGCGAGAGTGAAGTCGAGTTTTTCTTCGAACTGGTGCCCGAAGGCGCGCTTACGCCGCGGCTATACAAACTGCAACCGGGCGACGAATTGCTCATGCGCAAGGCGCCCAAGGGGCGCTTCACGCTCGACACCGGAAACGGACGGACGAATCATCTGCTGGTATCGACCGTAACCGGCGTGGCCCCATTCGTGAGCTTCATACGCACGCTGTCGAAAGACTGGAAAGAGGGCCGCTTCGACGGCACCCATCGGCTGTACCTGCTCAATGGCGCCAGCCGCCCGTGGGAGTTTGGCTACAAGGAAGAATTAACCCGCTTTGCCGAGGAGTTGCCGTGGTTGAAATATGTTCCCACCGTAAGCCGGCCGTGGGATCACGCCGACTGGCCAGGTGAGATCGGGCGAGCCGACGACATCCTGCGCAAGTATGCTGATTCGTGGGGGCTCGACGCCACCAATACTCACGCCTATCTCTGCGGCCATCCCGACATGATCGCGAACAGCAAGGCCATCCTGAAGCGCCGCGGGTTCCTCGACAAGACAGCGATCAAGGAAGAAATCTACTGGGTGCCGGCGAAGTAGTTGCGAGTACCTAGTACCGAGTGGAACGGTCAATGCGAGAGGCTTGGGGGTTTTGGTGCTTTCGCAACTTGGGATCACTCCGGGCTTTCTCGATGTCACGAAGGCTCCTACGAGTGGCCCATGCGATGGCGCCGAAGATCGGCCCGCAGAGGAGCAGCATCGCCAAGACGAACAGCCAAGTTACACCCGCTTGGTGGGTCGCGACCAAGATGGCGGCACCGAAACCGAAGACAAAGACCGCAAGGATAGCCAAGCCGATTTTGGTCGAGATCTTGGAGGGTCCTTTCCCGAGGTTACGCCAGAAGCGCGCCTCGTTTTCTACCGTATCCGGGAACACGACATTACGCTGTCGCGCTTGAATATCCCGCTGCCAATCGTCGCGCTTGTGCTGGTTTGGCATATCTACTGTCCAGACTGGTTCCAGCCCAAATCCTACTACGGTTTTCGTCGAACATCTGGACCTAATCACTGATTTCCTAAAGAATTCGCGGAACACCATCGTCGACAGAAGCGAACAGGAGTGTCTCCCTACACAACTCTGGCTAGTGGTCCCGGCGGCGGAGGTAATCGATGAACATTTGCTCTACGGGTTTGTCGTAGGCCATCAGGACGTGGCGTACGGTGCGGCCGCTGACGACGTGGCAGACTTCTTCGGCAAGATTCTTGGCGTGATCGCCGGCGCGTTCAAGGGACTGGGTCATGAAGATGACTTGCAGGCTGGCCTGGCGAGCGATGTTTTCGGGATTCTCAATGTGGCGGAGGAAAATGAGATTACGCAGGCGGTCAATCTCGGCGTCGGAGCGGAGAACCTCGACGGCTTTGCCCACATCCCGCGCGGAGAAAGCCTCGCCGACATCGGTCAACATTTTTTCGAGGATGGTCGCCATCTGAGTTAGGTCGCGAGTGTCGTCGGAATCGACGCGTCCGGCGGCGGCTTGAGCGCTATTGGCAAAGCTGAGAAGCAGGTCGCCGATGCGCTCAAGGCTAATCATGAACTTCATGCAGGCGAGGAGTTCGCGGGCTTCGGCGGGCTCGACCTCAGTGATGGCCGTGGTAACGGCGGTGTCGATTTCCATATCGAGCGCATCGAGTTCCCGCTCGCGCAGGCGCAGAGAGTTCAGCAACGGGCTAGAGCCGGTGGCGATGCCTTCCGCGGCTGCACCGGCGGCTTCCTTAGCCAGACGGCAGGCTTCGATGGTGCGGCGGATAATGTGACGATGCGCTGGCTCGGGGGTGAGAGTTTCTACGCGGGCGGTGCTCATTTGAGTATCCCTCGGACTTGGGTGGAGCGGCGCGTACCGGTTCACTCGCTGAGGCTATTGTGCCGTTCATGAGGACGAATGGTCAACGAGCAATAATAGGGGGTCTTGTTCGGGCGTGGGTTACGGGGCTGTGAATTCTTAGTTTTTCCTTCTGCGGCAGGTAGAAATCACTTCCGATGTTGTTGCTGCCTGGCTGCCTTGCGCTGTTGTTTCTGGTATTTCTTCGCGGCTTTGCGCTGCTTCCTGGCTATCTTCTTTGAAGCCTTTTGCTGCTGCTTGGCTGCTTTCTTGGCCTCGCGGCTGTTTTCGCCAATACTCCTGTTTTCGCGTTGGGCGCTGGCCGGTATGGACCATGCGACGCTCGCGGCGGCCAGCAGCAGGAAAGCTGTAATTCGTTTCATGACATCTCCGAACCGAAAATCCTGCAGTGATCTTAACACCGAGGCTATATCCATTGGGGAGTGATTGCCCTGGAACTCAGTGCGCGAGCCCGGCGCACGACAGGACAAGCCTCATCGTAATGTCGCGCTTCCTGGCCCAGAGTTGCACAATGCTGGGATGGGCGTCGCCATGGTATTTTTCGATTTTCTAGAGCGCATAGCGATTGGAGCGGTCGCTGTGCTTGCCTTGTTCCTCGTCATTCAGATTGGAATCCCCCGGCGTTCGCGGACGGCTGTTACTCGTCGAACAACAAACTAGCTGGCGCCACCCAACTGCCATCCTAAACCCCATCCCATGATGATGTTCGACGACTTGTGAGGTCACCCTGCCGATGCCAGTTGGATCGTTTGACTGGATTCGCGCGGCGTGAGATAGTGGCTGGCTTTGAGTGCCACAATCGGCGGTAAACGCTAACGCACCTGGAGTTTGTTGCTCCCCAAATGCCTCGGCTCATTCCGAAAGATACCAGCTTCTTCAAGATGTTCTCTGCGATGTCGGACAACCTCATCGCGGGGGCGCGTGCATTGGTCGACTTATTCGCGGATTACCGGGACGTCGAGGGCAAGATCGACGAGATTCGCCGGATTGAACGCGAGGGAGATGAGCTTACTCATGCGATCCTTACCAAGCTCAACCAGACATTCATCACACCGTTCGACCGGGAAGACATTCACGAGTTGGCCTCGAAACTGGATGACGTTCTGGACTTCATCAATGCTTCGGGGGCCCGGCTGGTGATGTACAGGATCACGAGTCCACCGCCGGCCGCGGGAGAACTGGCTAAGATCATCCTGATGCAGTGCCAGGAATTGCAGAAGGCTGTGTCTCTTATGCAGAAGAACAGTAACA
>JBEKHQ010000493.1:0-3755 GCA_050012195.1 Bryobacteraceae bacterium
AGGCGTGCAGGCCGGGGATGCCCTGCCTGGATTGGTCCGCGACACCGAGCAGGCGCTCGCCCCCTTGGGGATTCCCAACGAAGACCGCTCGTTCGCGGCGCACCTGACTCTCGCGCGGGTCAAGGACCCGGTACCGCTGCAACCCTTGCGCAACGCGATCGCGCAGCTGGAATCGGTGGAATTCGGGGATTTCACGGCGAATCGTTTCTATCTGTACCGTAGCCAGCCCGGCGCGGCCGGATCCATTTATACAAAACTGGCAGCGTTTCCCTTCCAAACAGCATGATCCCACTGGCTGTGTTGGCGGTTGCTTATCTGGTGGGAGGCATCCCTTTTGGTTATTTGCTGGTCCGGGCAAAAACCGGACAAGACGTCCGATCCATGGGTAGCGGCAACATCGGCGCCACCAACGTCTTGAGAACCACCGGACGAGCCATCGCCGTCGCAACGCTTCTGCTCGACATCGCCAAGGGATTTTTCGCGGTCTGGCTGGCGGCCAAGCTCACCGATCAGTCGGAGCTGTGGATGAGCGCGTCGGCGCTCGCGGTAATGGCCGGTCATGCATACCCCGTTTACTTGAAGTTTCACGGGGGAAAAGCAGTGGCGAGTTTCATCGGCGCTTTTCTTTATCTCACGCCCATTCCGCTCGTGGCGGCGCTGGCCGTGTTCGTGATCGTGGTGGCGGCGACGCGACAGGTTTCGATGGGATCGATTGTGGCCGCCGGCAGCCTTCCGCTGGCGGTTTGGCTGATTCTACATCCTCCGGCGCCCGTGCTGGCCGCCGCTCTCGTCGCTGGCGTGTTTATCGTCTACCGGCACCGGGCGAACATCGCACGTATCCACGCCGGCACCGAGCACGTATTTCGATTCAAGTAAGACAGGTATGACGAACTCGATTGCGATTGTCGGAGCGGGGAGCTGGGGCACCGCGCTGGCCATCGTGCTGGCGCCTCGATTCGAAAGCATTCGATTGTGGGCGCACGAAATCGAGCTAGTGGAGAGGATGGTCAGCACTCGCGAAAACGACATCTTCTTGCCCGGATTCAAGTTGCCCGAGAACGTCCAGCCCGTCTCGGATCTGAAGCCGGCGCTCCAGGGCGCGGAAGTGGTGGCCGGCGTAATGCCCTCGCGATTCGCCCGCCGGCTTTATGGCGCGATGCTTCCGGAGTTGAATCCGAACATGCGCTTCGTGAGCGCGACCAAGGGCCTGGAGAACGGAACGCTGCTGCGGATGACGGAGGTTGCGCGCCAGGTCATCGGCAAGAAATTCCCGCCGCGGATCGCGGCCCTCTCCGGCCCCACCTTCGCGCGCGAGGTGGCGGGAGGCAAACCGACGGCAGTAGTGATTTCCTCCGAGGATGGGGCGCTGGCCGCTTTCATTCAGCGCGAGTTTTCGGGGCCGACGTTTCGGCTCTACACCAACGACGATCCGACGGGCGTCGAGATCGGCGCCGCTCTCAAGAATGTCATCGCGATCGCCGCCGGAATCTGTCAAGGCCTCGGGCTGGGCAACAATTCCATTGCCGCGCTCGTTACCCGCGGGCTGGCCGAAATTACGCGGTTGGCCGTAGCGCTGGGAGGGCGGGCGAACACCTTAGCCGGACTCGCCGGGTTAGGAGACCTGGTACTCACCTGCACCGGAGATCTGAGCCGGAATCGCGGCGTTGGGATCGAGCTCGCGAAAGGCCGCAACGTGGCGGACATTATCAGCGGCATGTCCATGATTGCGGAAGGAATCGAGACCACTTCGGCGGCCGTGGATCTAGGCCGCAAATTTCACATAGTCCTGCCGATTATCGAGCAAATGGACTTGATTCTGCGGGGTGGACGCTCACCGCGCGAAGCCATCCGGGAGCTGATGGAGCGCACCCTAAAGAACGAGTAGTGTAAACCCCGCCGTCTTTTCCTCGTCGTCAGGTACAGGCGCGCATGAACGCAACCAGCATCGAATCCCGGCTCGCGCAACCTTCGTGGAATGGGCGGGTTAACAGTAATAAGCCAAATTTGAGTTCCCTGGATAGGGACGCCGACTTGATGCTCCGCGTCCGCGAGGGCGATCCGTCGAGCTTCGGATTGCTGCTCGAACGGCACCGGGGTCCTGTGATTCATTTCTTCTATCGCATGGTGCAAAATCAGGCGGTGGCGGAGGAGCTTGCGCAGGAAGTATTTTTGCGCGTTTACCGTTCGCGGGAAAGTTATGAGCCGACCGCGAAATTTACGACCTGGCTGTTTCGGATCGCTACCCACTTGGGGCTCAACTGGATTCGAGATGGCCGGAATGAGCGCCGGCAAGACAGTTTAGACGACGATGGCGACGGTGCGGCCAGACAGGTGCCCGATCGCACAAGGAACGTGGAGCAGGAGCTGGTATATCAAGCCAAGCTGGGGGAGGTACGGCAAGCGATCGAAAACCTGCCGTCGAAACAGCGGGCCGCGGTGGTAATGCACAAGTACCAGGAATTGGAATACGCCCAGATCGCCGACGTGCTGCGTTGCTCCGAGTCGGCGGTGAAGTCGTTACTGTTTCGGGCGTATGAAGCCCTGAGATCCCGGCTGGTACACTTGGCCTAAGACGCCGTAAAAAAGGGGGGAGAAGGATGGAATGTTCGAGCCGCCAGGCCGCCGAACGGATTGTCGCCTACCACGCCGGAACTCTCGATCCCCAGGCGGAGGCCGCATTCGAATGGCATTTGAAAGCGTGCGCGATCTGCCGCCAATTGTCCGCCGCTCAACAGGCGGTGTGGTCGGCGCTCGATATCTGGCAGCCGTTACCGATTTCGCCGGACTTCGATCAGAAGTTGTTTCGACGGATCGCCGCCGAGGAACGGTTGCGATGGTGGCAGCGCCTCAGTCCGGTGCGATTGTCTTGGCGGCCCGCGGTTTCCTTGGCCGTCGCATGCGCCGCCCTGCTAGTGGCGTTTCTGTTGAGGACTCCGGCCAGCGTTCCCACGCCACCCGCACCCCCACAAGCGAAGTTTCAGATCGAGCAAGTTGAACACGCGCTCGATGACATGGACATGCTCAAGCAGATCGGTGTGGAAACCGCGCACAGCCGTATCTAGGTTAGATCGCATGCCTCGCCGCGGCTCCATTCTGGCGCTAGCCGCCCTTACCAGCAGCGTAATACTTGCGCACATGGGATGGGCCCAGAAGCGTGCCGCTCCCGCGAAACCGCCGGTTGCGACGCGCGCCGACGACCCAGGTAGAGCGGCGGGCAACACCGAGACGCCCATCGATGAATTCGAGACCATGTCGCCTGAACACCAGCGCCAGGCGCTCGAACAGTTACCGGCCGCTCAGCGGCGCAAGCTCCAGGAGCGGCTCTATAAGTTCAATCAACTTCCCGCCGAGCAGCAACGGGCTCTGAAGAACCTCTATAATCGGCTGCACCAGCTACCGGCCGATCGGCAGAACACGGTTCGCAAGGCCATCCAAAAGTTCTCGCTGCAATCGGCCGATCGGCAGCAGGCGATTCGGGAGGAACTGCGCGACATTGCCGCAGTACCCGTACCAGAGCGCTCCTCACGACTGGCGAGTCCCGAGTTTCTGAAGAAGTTCAGCGGCCAAGAACGAGAGATCGTGCGAGTGATGTCGCTCCTTCTACCCCCCAGGTAATACTTCGCATCACCCTCGGGAATAGGGTTTGAGTGCACGTATTGGGGTATATGGCGCTATCGATCCAGGAGGGAGTGGGCAACGTCACCCGATACTGCCGCTAAAAAGCGGTCCAAAGGCCGCAAACAGGCTTGGTACTC
>JBEKHQ010000494.1:0-3752 GCA_050012195.1 Bryobacteraceae bacterium
AACTCGTCCAGATCTGGGGGCCTCACCCAGCGGGCGGGATGTGCGCCGCGGGGTCCATCGTCGGGCGAGATGTAGGGGCCTTCGAGATGAAACGCTTCCATGGCCGGGCCTTCGGGGATCGATTCCCGGGCGCCCGCTAAATTGCGAAGAGCGCCCCGCATGGCTTCCGGCGCGCCGGTGATCACGGTAGGAAAAAAACGAGTGACGCCGGTGCGAAACATTTCCCGGATGGAACCCGCGATGCGATCGTGAGGCGTGTCGGGCGAATTGTAGTCGACGCCCGCGAATCCGTTCACCTGCAGATCGATCCAGCCGGGCGAAAGGAAATCCTGGTCGGCGGCGGGCGGAGCGAGCAAAGAATCGACGCCTGTAATCAGATCGCCAAAAGAAATTTCGATCGGCTCGCCGGTTGCAAAATTGAGACCGCTACATTTCATTCGGGCACCGGTTTATGCACAAGTTTCCCACAGGGAATGGCGGCTAAATGCAAGTCGCAACGAAGTGAAATTCTTGTTGAAAAGCGCGCGACTAGGTGTAAATAGCTCTGGCGCTTCGCGCGAACCCCTGCTAAAACAGAATGCATGATCCCCTGCGAGTGCGGTTCTGGCGGTTAATCTCGGGGGAGGTGATCGTCGGAATCGCACTTGCGGATCGTCCTTCCGCAACGTCCTGAGTCAGCTTTCCGGAAAGCAATGGACCCGTGATAGTTGTCACACCGTCACGGGTTCATTTTTAGATACAGGCGTCAGCCACCCGAAACGATCCTGCGCTTTTCCGTTCACGATGTCGAAGAACGCTTTTTGAAGTTTTTCGGTAATCGGTCCGCGAGCGCCTTGGCCCACCACGATGCGATCCACCGAACGAATGGGCGTGATCTCGGCGGCGGTTCCGGAGAAGAAGACTTCATCGGCGATGTAAAGCATTTCGCGCGGGACCAGAGTCTCGACCAAGGGAATGCCGAGCGATTCGGCCAGTTGCATGATGGTGTCGCGAGTGATTCCAGGCAGCACGGAAGCGCCCAGCGGGGGCGTGAGAATCTTTCCATCGCGGACGACGAAAACATTTTCGCCGGACCCTTCGCTGACGTAGCCCGCGGTATCGAGCGCGATGCCTTCGGCGTAACCGTTCTGCTGCGCCTCCATCCGGATGAGTTGGGAATTCATGTAATTCGCGCCGGCTTTGGCGAGGGCCGGGAGCGTATTGGGAGCGATGCGGGTCCAACTGGAGACGCACACGTCGACGCCTTGGGCCAGCGCTTCCTCGCCGAGATATTTCCCCCACTCCCAGCATGCGATGTAGACTTCGGTGGGGTTGTTGAGCGGGAGAACGCCCACGTCGCCGTAGCCGCGCAGCGCGATGGGCCGGAAATAGCAAGAATCCATATGGTTGATGCGGACCAGTTCCGACATGGCATCCGCGAGTTGATCGACGGTGTGCTTGAGTTCGATACGATAAATCTTGGCAGAATCGAACAGGCGCCGGAGATGTTCGCGAACCCGGAAGATGGCCGGTCCCGAGGGCGTGGCGTAGCAGCGAACGCCTTCAAAAACCGAGCTGCCGTAGCTGGTCACGTGCGACAGGACATGAATCTTGGCATCCTCCCAATCGATAAAACGACCGTTGTGCCAGATCTTTTCGGTGGGCTTCAACATAGGGTAATTATAGCGTTGTGACCTATCCGAAAAACAGGTTGGATGCGGCCGCGGCCGAACGCTTCGCCGATCTGGCTCTGGCGTGCATTCATCGGGAATATCCGAACAAACTCGGCCAGCATGTACTGACGTCGGATGGCGACGTGCGTCCACCGCGGGAGCTGACGCCTGCATTTTATGGATGCTTCGACTGGCATTCGGCGGTGCACGGGCATTGGATGCTGGCTCGGCTGGCGCGGAAGTTTCCCGAAGCGGCGTGGGCCCGGCGCGCGAGGACGGCGCTGGGGAAGAGTCTAACGGCCGAGAATTTGGGGCGGGAAGCGGAGTACATGGCCGGTAGAGGGCGAACGAGCTTCGAGCGTCCCTATGGGTTGGCGTGGTTGCTGCAGTTGGCGGCGGAGCTCGGGGAGTGGCGGGATGCGGAAGCGTGGTCGGCGGCGCTCGCTCCGCTGGTGGAGATCGCCGTGGCGCGGCTGGAAGAATGGCTGCGCAAGCTCGCTTATCCAGTGCGAAGCGGGGAACACAGCCAGAGCGCGTTCAGTTTGGGTTTGATGCTCGACTATGCGCGGGTAAGCGGGCGCGTGGAGTTTCGGTCGGCGATTGAATCGAAGGTGCTCGAATTTTACTTTCGGGACCGGGGTGGGCCTCTGGACTATGAGCCGTCGGGCGAGGATTTTCTGTCGCCGTGTCTGGCCGAGGCCGATGTGATGCGGCGCGTGCTGCGAGGCGGGGAGTTTGCGGAGTGGTTGCAGAGCTTTCTGCCGTCGATACCGGGAGACGGGTCCGCGTGGATTCAGCCAGTCGCGGCGGCCGATCCGAGCGATCCAAAGTTGGGCCATTTGGATGGGCTGAACTTGAGCCGAGCCTGGATGCTAAGGGCGATTGCAGCGGCTCTGCCATGCGGCGATGGACGCGTTCGGTCGCTTCGAAGGACGGCCGACGAGCATGCGCGGGCGAGCTTGGAAGCGGTGACAGGAGAACACTATGAGGGCGGGCATTGGTTGGGTACGTTCGCGGTTTACATGTTGACGGCGAGCGGCGGGGGAATGTGCGTGTGGTTCACGGGATTGCCCTGCGCCGGGAAGACGACGCTGGCACGACGGCTGGGCGAACATCTGGAAGCGCTGGGCCGGCGGGTGTTGGTGTTAGACGGCGATGAGATCCGCAAGCATCTTTCGGCGGACCTGGGTTTTTCGGGCGATGACCGGCACACGAACGTGCTGCGGGTGGCGGCGAAGGCGCGCGAGGTGGTCGAATCGGGCGGCATTGCAATCTGCGCTCTGGTGAGTCCCTATGTTCGATCCAGAGATGCGGCGCGCGATTTGGTGGGCGATGGCCGATTTATCGAGGTTTATGTGAACACGCCGGCGGAGATTTGCGAGGGGCGGGATGTGAAGGGAATGTACCGGCTGGCCCGCGATGGGAAGATCAGCCATTTTACGGGCGTCGACGATCCTTACGAAGCGCCGCCGCGGCCGGAGCTGGTGGTCGAGGGATTTGGAAAGGAGCCGGCCGAGGTGATCGCGCCCATTGTGGATGAAATCGAGCGCCGGGCGCCGAGTTAGGTTAGCGCCCGCGGTCCATGAGAAGATAGTAGTGGCGTGGCAGTAAGAGTTCAGGTTCCGAAGAAAGCCGCGGCCGTCCGTTTCGTTCTGCATCCAGCGGGCAAAGTCATACTGGCTTTGCTTGCGTTGGCAGTCACGACCGGGCTGGCTATTTTCACCTTCTACTACGTGAAGTATTCGCGGCGCATCGACGCCAAGCTGGCGGCGGGACCGTTCGCAAACACCTCGATGCTGTTCGCCGCGCCTAGGACAGTGTCCGTCGGCGATCATGCCACTCCGCAGGAAATCGCGAACGAGCTGCGACATAGCGGATACAACGAATCGTCGAACAACCGGATGGGGTATTTCGCGGTGAAAGCTGACGAGATCGATATCTATCCGGGTCCGGATTCCTATTTCAAGCGGGACGAAGGCGTGGTTAAGTTCGTGGGCGGCAAGGTGGCGCGAGTGATTTCACTGGCGGACAACACGGACCGTTCGGAATATACGCTGGAGCCGGAACTGATCTCGAGCCTATTCGATAAGAATCGGGAGA
>JBEKHQ010000495.1:0-3748 GCA_050012195.1 Bryobacteraceae bacterium
CTACATCCTGGACTGCACATTCGGAGGGATCGCCTCGGTGGAGGCTCTAGCAGAGCGGCTCGATCATGTGGTCGGTTTGGTGGAACACGGCTTTTTCATCGGGATGGCCTCTGAGGTTCACATAGCGGGAGCAGGCGGTGTGCGCGTCCTGAAGAGCCAACCCCATCCATAGTTCGGCGAGGGCTCGCGATTCCGCGCTTGCTGGACCCGTTTTTTGGCGGCACTTCGTAAGCATAGATTCGGCGCCTTGCCTGGCACTATGATGGCGTCGACGTCCTGATACTCTGACGCATAGTACGCGGCCGATGCTGAGCTTACCCTGCGTCACTCCGGAGCTTTTTGCCTGGTAGCGAGGCAGAGACCAACACCCATGAAACACGACCTGCCTCCTGTAGCCCGGATGCCACCTGATAGAGCGGCAAGCCAGTCACCACGAGTTCGAAAAGCGCGGACGCCGCCGTAACGGGCACCGGCGTGCAATCCCAAGAACGATAGGAAGGAAGAAATAGCATGGCAACGAATACAGCAGTGTACGGTTTATATAAGGATCGTAGCGGCGTCGAAGAAGCAGTGGAATCTCTGAAACGCAGCGGCTTCCGGAACACGGACATTTCCGTTCTGTTCCCGGACAATCAAGGGTCCAAGGATTTCGCGGTCGAGAAGAGCACCAAGGCCCCGGAAGGCGCGGTTGTGGGGGCCGGTTCTGGCGCTGTTGTCGGCGGCGCACTGGGATGGCTGGCCGGCATCGGTTTGTTGGCGATTCCCGGGATAGGTCCATTCGTGGCTGCCGGACCGATCATGGCGTTGCTGGCGGGAGTCGGCGTGGGCGGGAGCGTCGGCAGCATGGTGGGCGCCCTGATTGGGATGGGCATGCCGGAGTACGAAGCCAAACGATATGAAGGCCGGATCAGAGACGGCGGCATTCTCTTCTCGGTTCATTGCGATAGCTCGGAATGGGTAACTCGCGCTAAGGATCTCCTGGCAAAGACCGGCGCGGAAGACATCGCGTCCGCGGGTGAAGCCGGCGCCGATTTCATGGTGACAGACAAGCCAGTGGCTCGAACCACGGAACACGCTGCTTAGTTCACTAGGGCTCAAGATAATCGCGCGGCGGCCCCTGGTCAAACGACCACATATGGTTACCGGCAGCGTGCAAGGGAGCGGAATCGAGGCTTTGCGGGAATGCAATGGCAAGTTGCGCCACACCCGTTAGAACGGCCATGCACATGCCCATTCCAAAACGCCTATGGACCCGTTTCGTCGCGAAGTTCCAAGCGACAACAAAAACGGAATCCAGGCTAGAAAGAAAGGCATAACCCCCTATGAGAATGAATTCGAGACGCTTGATCGGTGTCCTGGCGTTAGCAGTGGGCATCGGTATCAGTGGAGGCACAGTGCAAGCTGTGGCAGCTCCATTTTTCCAGGACCACGACCAGGATTATTCGAAAAACAAAACATACCAACAGGGCATGCGCGAGGGCCACGACGATCAGGCGCATAACCGGGACCACTCCAAGAAGAGGCACTTCAAGAAAGACGAAGACCAGAAAGCGTACGAGGCTGGTTACCAGAAGGGCCGCGGCAATTGAAGTCGTTGTAGCGAATGAATCCATGCATGCTCAAGGAGCTTAGGCCGATCCGCTTTTGAATTCCCGCTTTGCGCATCCCCACACTCTCCCCCCTCTATTTCTCTTCTTTGTATCCTGCCCGGCCAGCTCCTTGAGTTTTTTTCGCCCGCCCTCCCCAGCGGAGGGTTGGAAAGCTTGTCGCCAATGGTGATGCGGGTGCACTCAAGTCTACGGGTGACGTCCACACGTCGAATTCTAGATGGGCTGGTTTATTCCTAGTAACCGCAGCGCTGGCAGCGGGCCAGGACTTCTTGGCGGTTGAAAACGCCAGCGTTGGCACGAGCGTGAGCAGGAGCGACGATGACCGCCCCATCACAGCCCAGGAGCGCGCTCGGTGGGTCGTCTACAATACCCTCGGACCGCAGGCTATTATTGGCGAAGTTTCAGCGCGGGGATCGGGACCTGGAGGGATAGGCCACCCGAATTTGGATCGCATTGGGATGGCTTTGGCAAGCGAGCGGGCGCCGACCGGAGCGAAGCTGCGGTGAGCCGCACCATGGAAGCGGGTCTGGGCGCCATCTGGGGCGAAGATCCAAGATATTTTCGCGATGCGGGTGCTCCGTTCAAGAATCGATTGGCTCACGTGTTCAAGATGACGTTTCTTGCACGGAATCGCGATGGCAACCTGATGCCGGCCTATGCCAGATTCATTGCAATTCCCAGCAGCAGCGCGCTCGCCAGCACCTGGCGGCCCGAGAGTGAGCGCTCTATGGGTAATGTGGGCGCGCGCATAGGGCTGGGTGTAGTGGGCCGCATGGGGACCGACGCGTTCACCGAGTTCTGGCCGGACGTCCGCCGGCTCATCCTTCGAAGAAAGCCCCCACAAGCGAGCTTCCGGGACGCGCAGACGCACTAAGGTGGCGGTTTTCGTCCAGAACCCAGAACGCGTCTTTCTCGTGGCAAGGGCGCGCGGCAAGGGCGCGCAGCAAGGGCTTGACCCCCCATCGTCGATCGACCACAAATGGTCATCCATTAGGCGACTCGCCCTATCTCAATCGCTCCGCGGTCTATCCACAGCGAATCGGCTCAACAGAAACAAGGGTTGGAGCGAATCGTGCACTTGGAGAATAGTCGCCCAGCGTTCCGGATTGCTAGCGACTCGGTAACCGGCACAAGGTATCGACAAGGCTAAAAAAAGGAGATAACAAAATGTCTTCAGCTGAATCCGTGGTAGCGGTGTATAACACCCATTCACAGGCCGAAGAGGCTGTAAAAGAGCTCCAACGCTCGGGAATCGACATGCACGCCTTGTCGATTGTCGCGAAGGATTACCACACCGATGAACAAGTGGTGGGTTACTACAACGTTGGCGACCGAATGAAGCGGTGGGGCAAGACGGGCGCTTTCTGGGGAGGTTTTTGGGGGCTGTTGTTTGGCTCCGCCTTCTTTGCGATTCCAGGTCTCGGTCCGCTTCTCGTAGCAGGACCCTTGGTTGCTTGGATTGTGGGCGCGCTCGAAGGCGCGGTGGTAGTTGGCGGGCTGAGCGCGCTCGGCGCCGGCCTGTTCAGTCTGGGCATCCCGAAAGACAGCATCCTTCAATACGAATCGGCGGTGAAGAGCGACAAATTTCTATTGATCGTGAGCGGGTCCGCATCGGAAGCCGCGAAGGCGAAAGGGATCCTCGATACTACGCAACCTGCTCATCTCGCCTTGCATTCGCACGAAGAACTAATAGCAACCAGATAACATCGGGAGGAAAACGTCATGCACGAAGCACATCGGAGAGCAGCAGAGCAGCACGAACTTGCGGCGCACGCCCATCGTACCGCCGCGGAACACAACGAAAAAGGCGACAACGAAACGGGGGACTGGCATTCGCAACGAGCGCTAGAGCACTCGGATCGCGCTTATCAGCTCGCAAAGGAAGCCCACAACAAATCAGGGAAGATAGGGACGGTTTAAACTATGTCCACTCGTTACAACAACGGATCACACTACGAGAACCACCAACGAGCCGCGGAATTACACGACGGCGCCGCGCACGCCCACCGGGCTGCCGAGCACCAGGGAGATCAGGAACACTTGACCGGACACGAGTCTTCCCGGAAAGCACTCGAGCATTCTCAAGATGCCCACCAGCATAGTCAGGCGGCCGCTACTGCACATGGCATCGCCTCATT
>JBEKHQ010000496.1:0-3724 GCA_050012195.1 Bryobacteraceae bacterium
CCGTGTGGTGGCTTGCGAGCGGCAGCGCTTTTAGGGCGAAGGCGCGATCGATCCTGCCGGTTGCCGTCGGGGCTTAACGCGATAGTTCGGTTCGCTCGGAGGGGAGCAATCCAAAGAGGCTTTCCAGCCCTGCTCGCTTTTTTGGGTACGTGGCAGCTCGCCAACGCCGGCGCGGTTCTCCGCGCGGAATACGCCGAGATCTCCCGGAAGGCGGCTTTCTCCAGCGGCGAGAATTACCAGTCACAAGCCGACTTGTGGGGAGTAATCGGTCGACGCTCCCCGAAGCCCTTTCAGGCCAGTCTCACCGTAGGGACAAAACCGCCATGTGGATTGCTTCCGAGTAGCCGAGATCCGCTCGGTGAGGTCGCGCTTACCCGGCCCCGTCGCCCGCGTCATGGTCGCCGATTACTTTCTGGCGCGCCGCGCCACCCTCAGAGTACACGACCTCTACTGCCGAAACGGAATCTACGAACATGACAATGGCCTGAACATGCAAGCATTCGGCTCGCCGATCACAGCCATGGCAGTCGCGCTGCCTGGGACTTCTAGTGTCCCAAGTCCGCCTCGTCCTCGATTTCGCCTTGGTTTGTCGGCTTCGGAGTCCTACGCCATGCTGATGCAGCGTGCCGAAATGGTCGCCGCGACCGAAGCCCGTGATGGAATGATGGGCTCGCAGACCGCCCTCGAAAGTGGCTTCCGGCGCCCGCAGTCAGAGCGCTTAGGAGCATCGGATTTGCAGCACTTGCGGCTCAATCACCTGGAATATGCGATCCAACACTTCAACCGGGGTCAATACTGGACTCGGCAGGCGAATGTGCTCCATAGCCACGTGATAGTGCGCCCTCGGCTCGGTCAACGGACTTTCGTGCGGCTTTGGATTGAGATCAAACCGATAAAACGACGGCGACATCCCATCGGGAAGGCTGAGATGAAAGCGGTACGCCACCAGCGAGCATCTTCCCTGCGTCTCGCGAATTTCAATGCAAAATGAAAGCCGCGACTCCGATTCGAGGTAGAAATGCCGATCGGTCGGCTCTTTGTCAATCGCTGGTCCTAACGTAATCGATGTGATCTCTTGGCTCACTGTCTGCTTCACTAGACTCAAGGCGTTATTCTTGCGCGAAAGCTCCGCATCTTGATGTTGCAGATAGGTCCTAACCTGGGCGGCAACGTCTCGAGCGGAAGGAAGGCCAATCGAGGCTAGAGCCTCTTCGTATCGGTCGTCCAGGATCTTTGCCCGAGTGGGTGCGCCGCTAGGCATCCTAAACGAGGTCTCCGCGATCCAGCAGCACCAACCACTCAACGAATAGCGGATCAGACGGCTGTGTGCCCGCCACCGCCTGCGCAATCGCCTGTTCGCTCGTCATTCGGAAGTGGTCTTCCAGTTCCGCAATACGCGATGCCCGTTCCTCGGGTGTCAGCGTGCTGCCATCCGGCGATAGCGGAAAGATACTCCCTCCCACGAAACTCCGCAAGTTCGGAGCAGAGCGGCTCAGGTTGGCCAGCCCATAACTCGATAGCCATAGAATCACAGCGCCCTCACGGGCCAATCCGCTTCGGTTTATGTCCAATGCGCTCCACGCCTCAGCATCTACTCCATCCAAGTCTGCGATCAGCACCGGATCATCCGCGGGGCTTGCCAGCGCAGTCAGTAGTCCGTCCATCGATCCTGCGCCCGTTACCACTCTCACCGTCCGGCTCAGTGAGGCGGAAAGATCAGCAATAAATCCAGCGATCGAATCGTTAGTTGTATCAGGGCCAAGAACAACAACCCAAGTGTTCCCGCCCCGAATCTCGATACGGCGGCCGATTTCAAATGCGGGTTGTTCAAGGAACGCCATTACTCCGCTGACCTTTGGTCCACGCTCTCACTGGCCTGACGATCGTTGTCACTGGCCGGTAGCAGCGGCAGGAGTGTGGGATGGACTCTGAATTCCCTGGCGGAATACTCCAACACCCGGCCCATCGCTAGTAATTCGATGCTGGAGTTTGATGCCACATCGAAAGATCCAAACTCCGTCAGCCTCCGCAGAATTGCGATTTGCTCGGGGCCGAGCCCACGCAAATAGCTTTCGCCCATTTGCCGGATGGCAACTCTCGCGTGGGGAGGTTGGACTCTGGTGTCGCCTTCCACATATGCTTCTTCTCCGGCATCGCGTGCCAATGTGATTAAGTCCCTAAGGACTCCGCCGGAAGCGCTGCAAAGCAGGTCTGCTGACTCCTCGTCCATCAACTCCGTCCCGCCGCGATGAACCAACACGGTTTTCAGATCGTTGGATTCCGGATCAGGGCTTAGCGCGCGAATCTGGTGGGTCCGATCGAAGTGCGCCGCGATCGCGCGGCCCTCGCCATAGAGCAGCGATTGCGGAGCTGTCGCGATCACTCCCACACCGAGGAGACGCATAGCGCGGAGGTCTTGATCTACTACCGTCCAGAACTTATCCGGCGAAGGAAGCCGATCCAGACCATCAAACATCGCTACTAGGTCCAGCCCTCGTTTTCGCGCGGCTGAAACAAATGATGCGAGTGGCTTTTCGATGGTGCTGATGTCGTCCGGAAAAGATTGCCTAGGCGGTGGCGAAAGCTTACCGGGTACGGCCACATCTTGGTAGCTACCCCGCGTACCTAGACCGGACCCTATTCTCTCTATGGATCCCACCGCGGACCCGTAAATGCCGACTCCGTAGTCATTTACCCAAACCTTCCTGGTGGTCCCATAGGCGAACCCATGGATCTCTCCAGCCGCCTTCCCGAGCGCTTCGCGGGCAGAGTCCTCCAGTTGAGCGTCTAAGGATCGCGACGAGAATTCCTGTAGAAGATGGATCCCAAAGGTCGCCAGCAACGCGCCGGAACACAGCTTGGTCAGATCCGTTTCGGCCGATACGTCGATGTATAGAGGAAGTATCTGGTCAGACTGTTCCAGCCACTTCTCGGCCTGCAGCAAGAGTGTGGTTTTCCCAGATCCGGTACACCCCATCAGCAGCTGTTGGCTGGAAGGTTCGATGTCCGCGCGTGCTACCAATCCCTTGAACAGCGGTTCGTGCAGGTTCTCGACAACCAAACCGTCATCCAATGCCGACCTGGGAGGCGCTGTGGGATTCAGCTTTCGCATGTACTCGCGAAATCTCTCCCGTCGCTGCGCTGCTTCTAGAGATTTCGGTAGGGTAGCCAAGTCTAGTCCCTCAAGGATTGAGTATAGCGGACTACGAAGCGTGAACCAGAACGGGCCATTCGCACCAGATCGCGGCGGTGGTTAAGGCGCGGTGATGTGTAACGCCCATGTCGCTGTTGCACCGAGATTTCCGGCGCTCTCGATGGATTACTCCCCATAAACGCCCATCCAGCAGCCGATCAGGTGACCCCGCTTTCATCAAGCCGCTCGCCGGAAGAATGTCGATTATCTTTTCGACGCCTCACGCGCTTGGAGCCACCGCCGGAGTGATTGTTGGCTCTCGCCAGATCCGCGACCCGCGAGCAGGCTTTCGACACTGATATCTTCATCCAGATCCGGCCAGTGAATTCCTTGGCCCCGCGCGATCAGTCGCCAGTGGTTCCGCTCGGCGGCTTCGCCATGCGCAAGGCGCGGAAACCACGCGAGCGGGGCCGTGATGGTCCTTCCGTCCGCCAGGTCTACGGCGAGCGCATCATCGCTTACACTGACGCTCTGCGCCAATGCTTCTTTGAGTTCAGTCCCCGAAGTACTCATTCCATGACCTCAATAGAC
>JBEKHQ010000497.1:0-3700 GCA_050012195.1 Bryobacteraceae bacterium
TGCCTATTAACGGATACAAACGCTACTTCGAGGACGAGGTTCACGAAGCAAGCCCTGTGCAGCTGGTTCAACTGCTTTATAAAGGCGCGCTGGATTCGATCACATCGGCGCGGCGGTACCTGCGAGTAAGAGACATTCGCGCCCGCTCCCGCGCGATAACTAAAGCGCTGAACATGGTCAACGAACTGTCGTTGTCGTTGAAGAAGGACGTTGGCGGCGACCTGAGCGGAAACCTGGCTGCCCTCTACGCTTACGTTGGGCGGCTGCTGATCCGCGCCAACGCGGAACAAGCCGAACCGCCGCTGGTGGAAGCAGAGCGGCTCTTATCCACGCTGCTGGAGGGTTGGAAAGCTTGCGAGAAGGCGGAGTCCAATGAACTCGAAGATCAAGCAGTGGGTTGCGCCCGGTAGCCGAGGCATGGCTGGCGGGCGATCATGATCGGCTGGCCTGAGTCTTGCGGAATTCAATCCGTGGAGTGATAGTCGACGATCGCTTTGGCGACGGCCTCGGCCGACACTTCGTAGGCGCCGGACTGGACCGCCAGCCGAAGTTGTTCCAGCCGCTGAGGGTCGCTCGAGGTCAGCGCTTGGGCAAGCTGAGAGACGTCAGCTTGATCGGCGGCTGAGGCGCTATCTTTTCCCGGCCCGCGTTTCTGCGCGACTTGATCGGTTTTCTCCGCGCCCTGCGCGGCGGGCGCGCGATTAAGGTCATCGATCCGCATGATTAGTTAGTCCTGCAATCACCATCTTAGCGATACCCAGCGCTCCGCTGCCGGCCATCGCCTGAGCGAATTGCTGCTCTCCAAGTTCCAGCAAGCTGGAATTCGCGTCATCGTCGTCGCCATTTCCGGTTATTCCCGTGCCGCCGGCTTCCCGGGCCGACTTCAGCATCTGGCCGAGCAGCAGCGCTTCAAATTCAGTGGCGGACTTACGCAGTTTGGCGGGGTCGTCCTGGGATGATGCGCTGGGTAACCCTACAGCGGACCGAGCGAGCACCGGGGCGGCTATATTTTGAATCGGCATATTTTCAGAGGACCTCCAACTCGGCTTCCAGCGCGCCGGCGGCTTTCAGGCTTTGCAGAATCGCGATGATGTCGCGGGGCGTGGACCCGATGGCCATCAGCGCGCGGACCAATTCTTCGACGCTGGCGCCCTGCTTGAGCACGACGTTGCGCGCCTTCTCTTCCTTCGCGGCGACGCTGACCTCCGGCGTCACGGTGGTCTGGCCGTTGGAGAGCGGCGCCGGCTGGGAAGTAATCTCTCTGGTTTGAATTTCCACCGTCAACGTGCCGTGGAGTATCGCTACCGGAGCGATTCGGACGTCTTTGCCTAGCACGATGGTCCCGGTGCGCTCGTTGATCACGACCTTGGCCGGACGGTCCGGCTCGACCATCAGATTCTCGAGTTCTCCCACGAACTCGACGGACTTGCCCTTGAACGCGACGGGCATTTCCACCGAGATCAGGCCCGCGTTTTCGGCTTGGGCCGGGTGCGCGGTATCGCTTCCGAATTTCTCGTTGATGACGCTAGAAATCCGAGCGGCTGTGGTGAAATCGGCCTGTTTCAATTGCAGCCGGATTTTGGTCGTCGGTTCAATGGACGGCGCAAGTTTTTCCACAATCGCGCCGCTGGGCACGCGCCCGGCGGTGGGGTGATTGACGACCTGGCTGTTGCCGCCGCGACCAGCGACAAACCCGCCGGTCACCACCGAACCCTGCGCGGCGGCGTACACCTGACCATCCGCGGCCTTAAGGGGAGTCAGCACGAGCAGGCCGCCGCGAAGGTTGGTGGCATCGCCGATAGCGGCCACCGAAATGTCGATTCGCGCGCCGGGTTGGGCGAAAGGAGGCAAATCCGCCGTAACCAGAACGGCGGCCGTGTTTCTCACTAGAACCGCTGTAGGGGAAACCGTGACTCCCATTCTCTGGAGCAGATTCGCGAGACTCTGCGTCGAGAATACAGTCGTGTTCTTGTCGCCCGTTCCATTCAATCCGACCACCAGACCGTAACCTACCAGTTGGTTGTCGCGAATCCCTTCGATTCCAACCAGGTCCTTGAGTCGAATTCCCACCGAAGCCGGCCAGAGTGGCGCGGCGAGCGAGAGCAGGATCGATAGTACGCGAGATCGCATAGCTTTAGAACGGAAGCAGCCCCAGCAGCAGGCGATAAAGGATGAATGGTCGCTTAACCGCGTCATTCACCACGCCTTTGCCGTTCACCAGAATTTCCATACGCGCCACGCGGTCGGATGGCACGGAATTGACGGAACTCAAGTCGTCGGGCCGAACGATCCCGCGCACCGTGATCACTTGGCGTTCGGAGTTCACTAAGATCTCCTTCTGACCTTGGACCACCAAGTTGCCGTTAGGCAGCACGTCGGTAACCGTGACGGTTACGGTAGTCGACAGAGTGGTGCCTCGGCTGGTGGTGCCCTGGCCTTGAAGTTGCTGGTTCCCACTGGCATTCGCCAGATTCGCCAACGCGCCGGTCGCGCTCTTCGGGCCGAGCAGCGACGTCACGGAGGCGGCCGCGCTGGATTTTCGCTGGGTGTTCGTGGTTCCCGTGGACACCGCCGAGGAGTTATCCAAAACGACAATGGTGACCAAGTCGAAGACCTGGCTCGCGCGCACGTCCCGAACACCATCCGCGAGGCGGCCTGTCGCCGAGAAGAGCGATCCAGGGGACGCGTTGGACGACGTTTGCGACCGCTGCTTGACTTCTTGAACGTACTGCTCAAGCGGCGAGAGTTGCGGCGCTGTCTTCTCGGGCGGCTTCTTCGCGAAGGCCTGAAGCGTCAGACACGAAACGATCCACGCAACGCTGAAGAGGAAAAGTTTCATCTCATGCTCCTGGAGACGATTGAACGCTCGCGCGTCCCTTGTCTTCCACGACGGCGCGAAAATTTCGACCGCTCGATGGATTGTGCACGACAATCGTGTCGCCGATTCGGCCCGAGGATTCGGCCACCGCTTCAAACGACAAAGACGTCAGGCCGTCTATCACTTTCACGCGTATGGAGTCACCTTTGTTTACTTCTCGGGGCTGTTCGAGGGCGTTCGCCAGGAATCTCTGGCCGGCCGCGACGTTCCGGCGCGCAATCTTACCCACCACTTCTTGTGCAGAATCAAGCGCTGGGACCGAGAATGGAAACCGGTGGAAGCTCACTTCTTCGACCTGGTCGGCACGGATGAGCGCTCCCGCCGCAATAGCTTCCCTGGCAACGAGACACGGCCCCGCGACCGTGATCCGGACTTTGGCCCATACGCTCGCGCTTCGCTGGCCATCATAGATCAGCCTTCCCCTCCAAATGACGGGCGACTCCGGAGCGTCGGCAAGGGGCTTATTCAATCCAGGCAGCGGAAATTCCAGACGACCGGGAGCAAATTGCTGGTTACTGTAGTCGATCAGTTCCACCGTCGCGCTCGCAACGCCCAGTGAAGCGACTAGTGCGGCTTTTAGATCGTCCGGCGATATCGGGCGGGTCTCGCGCACCACGCAGACCATCGGAAAAACCATTCCGGAACTGAACGTCAGATCGTGTTGCCTGGCAACCAACAGCAGCTCTCGAGCGGAGAAGACGCGCTGCACTCCCGGCGTCGGCGCGAAGCCGACTACGGTTGCCGCATCGAGGGCGCGAAGGACCGGGACGGCGTCGAAAAGGTCGCCAGCGACGATGTGCTCGCCCGACACCTGTACGCAGC
>JBEKHQ010000498.1:0-3696 GCA_050012195.1 Bryobacteraceae bacterium
AAGCGAACATCTGGCGCTGCCAGCCGCTGCAAAAGGCAGGAGACGCCGATCAGTCACATAAATGTAGCCGTTTTAGGCACTTCGCGGGCCGCCCCCACCCCAATGCGATATCCTTCAGGTAACAACGCCGCCCGCGCCGTTGCACGTTGGCTGTTGGAAATTCGATGACTGCGCGCGAACAACTTCAAGCATACGTTGCGCAACTGGAACAACGTCTTCGCTGGAGCACCTGGCTGCATGGCTTTGCCATTCTCGCCGGCGGCGCTTTGGTGGCGACGCTGGTTTTGGTCACTATCGCCGATGCGCTCGCTTTTTCGCATGGAAGCGTCATCGCCGCCCGCTTGGTACTGATCTTAACTTTGGCCATCGCCGCTGCCGCCGGATTGGCCCTGCCACTGCGCCGCTTAACCCGCCGCCGGGCCGTCCGTACCGCCGAAGCCGCCTTCCCACAGTTCCAGCAGCGCCTCACAACCTTCACGGAACGCGACGGACTAGATCCCTTCATTGAACTTCTGGCCGGCGACGCCCTCGACATCGCCCGATCCGCCGAGCCCAGGCAAATGGTCACCGACCGGCGCCTTTGGATCTCGCTGGGCACCGGCGTCGGCGCTTTTGTAATCCTGGTCTGGCTGATCGTCTCCGGACCGGGTTTTCTTGGCTATGGCGCTTCGCTGCTTTGGACCGGCCCGCATCGCGATCGGCCCTCGCTCTACGATCTGCGCGTCACTCCCGGCGACGCCACCGTGCGCCGCCACGCCGACCAGATGGTCTCCGCGCTGCCGACCGGTCTACGGTCGCCCGGCGTAAAGTTGTATGCCCACTTCCAAAGCTCCTCCAAGTGGGAAGAGATTGCCATGCTGCCCAAAGCGGCTGGCAGTTTCGCGGGCGGCTATGAGTTCCTGTTTGCCGGATTGCCCGAGAATGTCGAGTATTATGTCACTGCCGGAGCCATGACGTCGAAGCATTTTACTATTCGCGTCACCGATTTGCCCGCGGTGAAGCAGATTCGCGTCACCTACCATTACCCTGCTTGGACCGGCATGCCGTCCGAGGTGGAAGAACGCGCCGGCGATCTGCGCGCCGTCATCGGCACGGAAGCAGAACTGGATGTCTCCACCGACCGGCCGCTCGAAGGCAGCCAGCTTCAACTTGATAACGGACAGCAGATCCGGCTTACCGCGGCCGGGAAAAACATTTATCACGGCACCGTCAAAATGGATCGGGATGGCGTCTATCACGTCGCCGGCGTCGAGCAGGGCCAGCCTGTACGCGTGAGCGAGGACTTTTTTATCGAGGCACGCAAGGCCAACCCGCCTCAGATTTCGTTGGTGCGTCCTGGCCGGGGTGATTACCATGCGAGCCCCATTGAAGAAGTAACCGTCGCCGCCAAAGCTACCGACGAGTACGGCCTGCACGATCTCGCGCTCCACTATTCTGTCAACGGCGGCCCAGAGACCACGGTGGATGTGCTCCGTAAGAAGGGCGAAAGAGAGGCCGACGGTTCCACTACGCTCGCACTGGAAAATTTCAAGCTCGTTCCCGGCGACCTGGTGAGCGTCTATGCCACCGCGAAGGATGGCAACGCTGAAGCCCACACCGACATGATGTTCATCCAGGCTGACCCGTTCGAGCGCGAGTTTTCGCAATCGCAAGTGTCGGGTGGCGGAGGAGGAGGCGGGGGCGGTGGCCAAGGCGATCCATCCGCGGAGATCTCGCAGCGCGAGAAGGAGATCATATCCGCCACCTTCAAACAACAGGGAGATAAGAACTCGACCGAGCAACAGGCCGCTGACATCGCGAAGCTTCTTTCCGAGTCTCAATCGACGTTGCGCGATCAGGCCGTCTCGCTTTCCCGCCGCTTGGAAGCGCGCGAGCTGACCGATGAAGTGAAGGCCATCGACGACTTTCAGAAGGATATGTTGGCCGCGTCCCAGGCCATGGCGCCGGCCGCGCAACAATTGCACCAGCAGAAGTGGAAGGATGCCATTCCCAATGAGCAGAAGGCGCTGCAATTCCTGCTGCGCGCCGAAGCGACTTTCCGGCAAATTCAAATTGCGTTTGGATCGAGCGGAGGCGGAGGTGGTGGTGGTGCTGCGCGCGATTTGGCCCAGCTCTTCCAGCTCGAGCTCGATACCGAGAAAAATCAATACGAGACCCGCAAGAGCCTGGCTCCTACCGCCGAACAAAGGTCGCAGGAAATCGCTGACGCGCTGAAGAAACTCGACGAACTGGCCAAGCGCGAAGAGGATCTGGCGCAACAGCAACGCAATGGTGCCCAGACCGCCGAGCAAAAATGGCAACAGGAGATGTTGCAACGCGAGGCAGAGCAACTCCAGCAACAGATGGAGCAACAGCTCGCTCAAAAGGGACAGCAGAGCGGGCAAAACAGCCAGGCCGGCCAATCGAGTTCGGGCGGATCTAGCGGACAGGGTGGCCAAAGCAGTGGTCAAGCGGGAGGACAATCCGCCGACCAGGCCGCCGACAGTCGGCAACACGCCGCGCAACAAGCCCTCGACCGTTTGCGCCAAGCGAACGAGGACATCCGGCGCGCAGTCTCCCGGAGTGCCAGCGTGGCCGATTCCCGCCGGGCGGCCGATCGCTTGCGCCAAGCCACCGACTTGCTTGGCGGTATCGAGCAACAGGATGCAGCCGGCCGCCTCAACTCGATGGCCCAAACGGCCGCACAATTGGCGGTTCGGCAAAAACAGCAAGCGGACCATGTGCACGATTTGATGGCTCAGCAAAATTCCGCTCGCTCCTCCGGCAAGCCGCAGAGCTACCCTTCCGCGGAGGATATCGACAAAATGGTCAACGATCGCCAACAGGTGACCGATGACTTGGCGCGGCTGACACAGCAAATGCGCAACACCGCGCGCGAGCTCGCGGGCACGCAGTCCGCGGCTTCCGCCAAGCTGCGGAGCGCGCTCGATACCATGGACGAAAACGATCTCGGCACGCGCCTCCAACGCAGTTCGGATTGGCTGCGCAGCGGCACCTTCGCTGAGCGCTTGGAATCCGGTCTCACCAGCGATTTGCAGAAACTGGGCCAACAGGTCGGCGACGCGGCTCGCGCCCTAGGCACTGCTCAGCACGCTTCTGAGGAAGCCGCGCTCAACCGCGCGATGGAGGATCTATCGCGTCTCCGCGACCAACTGGCCGGTCTCGGCGGACGTTCGCCTGGACAGAGTCAGCCCCGTGCTGGCCAGCCCGGCAGCCAACAGTTCCAGAGCGGCCCGCTATCGCGCGATGGACAGTCCAGTCAAGCAGGGCAAAACGGCCAGCCAGGAGGAGTCGGCAACCGCGTCGCCGGTCCGGTGGGCAATCCGGGCGGTGGCGCGAACAGTCGCGCTCCCACCGGGATTGGCGGCCAAGACACCGGCAATACTCGCATCTCCGGTCAGCCTGCGGCGCGCCAACAAGGTCCCAGCCCGGCCGATACCCAGCGCGAGATTGACCAGGGATTGAATTTTCTCAACCAGCTTCGCGCCGTGGTTCAGGATAGTCCCGAGGCGCGGCGCGAATTGCAGTCCCTGATCGATCAAATGCGCAATCTGGATCCCAACCGTTTCCCCGGGAATCCCGCGCTGGTGGAGCAGATGCACCAGCAGCTCGTCAGCAACCTGGACTCGCTGGAACTGCAGCTCCGCCGCCAGCTCGATGAAAAACAGGGCGGCACGATTCGCAACACCGATCCAG
>JBEKHQ010000499.1:0-3688 GCA_050012195.1 Bryobacteraceae bacterium
GTTTTGCAGACCACAGCCGGTAAAATGATTTTTGGCAGGTTCGACGATCGCGTTCACGCCGTCCACGATAAAACCGGGGCTTCGGAGCGGCCGCATAGCTCTCCCCGAGAGCATTCCCCCGCGCCCGCGCAACCGACGGAGGCCCGAGGTTCCGGAGTTGGAGCTGCCGGTTAGGTCTTCCCGATGAAAGTTTCGGTTATTCTCCCCGCCGCCGGGTTGGGGACCCGAATGGGTCGCGCCGTCCCCGAAAAAGCCGGCACCAGCCGCAAACAATTTATGCTGCTCGATGGGTCTCCCATCCTGCTGCACACGATCCGTAAGTTTGTTTCCTCGACGGCCGTCGCGGAGATCGTCGTAGCGCTGCGAGCGGACGATTTGGAATGGGTGCGCGATCTGCTCGCGGTGGAAAGATTCGACACCCCGGTGCGCCTGGTGGAAGGCGGTGACAGCCGCCAGGAGTCCGTCGAGAACGCTCTCGCCACGCTATCTGGAGGCGACGCCGATCTCGTTGCGGTTCACGACGCCGTGCGCCCGTTCATCGAATATTCGCTGCTCGAAAAGGTATTCGCCGAAGCCGCCGAGACCGGCGCCGCCATTGTCGGCATCGTCCCGGTGGATACGGTCAAGCAGGTGCGTCGCAATAAGATTCGTCAGACCATTCCGCGCGAGCGCCTGGTGTTGGCCCAGACTCCCCAAGTGTTCCGGTTCGATTTACTGAAACAAGCGTTCGCGAAGGCCCGCGAGGACAATTTCGCCGGCACCGACGAATCCAGCCTGGTGGAACGTCTCGATCAGGTGGAAGTCAGCGTGGTTCCCGGCAGCGATCGCAACATCAAGATCACCAAACCGTCGGATATGGATCTCGCGCGATTGTTCCTGGCCGAAGAGATGTCCGCGCGGGTACCGTCTTGAGCGATCTCAGAATGGGACAAGGCTGGGACGTGCACCGTATATCGCCGGGCCGCAAGTTGATTCTCGGCGGCGTTCATGTGCCTTGCGAGTTTGGATTCGAAGGCCACTCCGATGCCGACGTCCTGTCCCACGCCATTACGGATGCGTTGCTCGGAGCGGCTGCTTTGGGCGACATCGGAATGCATTTCCCGGATTCCGATCCGGCCTGGAAGGACGCCGACAGCCTGCGCTTCTTGCGCCAAGCGCGCGACTTGATTTCTGAGCGAGGCTACGAAATCGTGAACGTCGATTCCACCGTGATTCTGGAGCGCCCCAAGCTCAAGGATTTTCGCGTGGCCATCCGAGAGAAACTGGCCTCCACGCTCGACCTCGAGCTCGATAGGGTCTCCGTGAAATTCAAGACGGCCGAGAAAATGGGGCCGGTCGGCGAGGGCCGTTCCGCCGAAGCCCAGGCCTTGGTAACCATATGCCGTCGGTCCTGATCACCGGCGCATCGGCCGGCATCGGCCTCGAATTGGCGCGCGTTTTCGCCGCCGCTGGATATGACTTGATCCTGACGGCGCGCGATCAGGTCCGCCTCGAAAAACTCGCCGCCGATTTGAAACCCGCCGCGGTCCGGGTAATCGCCCAGGATCTCTCGCTCCCAGGTGCGCCCGAAGAGATTCATCGGCTGGCGCCGAACGTCGACGTCCTGGTAAACAACGCCGGCTTCGGCGTGTATGGAAAATTCGCCGATAACAGCCTGTCGCAAGAGCTGAATATGATCCAGCTCAATGTAGCGGCGCTGGTGGCGTTGACCAAGCTTTATCTTCCCGGCATGCTCGCCGCCCGCTCCGGCCGAATCATGAACGTGGCGTCCACGGCGGCGTTTCAGCCCGGCCCGTTGATGGCCATTTATTTTGCGACCAAGGCATTCGTGCTTTCTTTCTCCGAAGCGATCGCCAATGAGCTGGAAGGGACCGGCGTGACGGTCACCGCTCTCTGTCCAGGCCCCACCGCCACCGAATTCCAGGAGCGCGGCAAGATGCAGGATTCGGCCCTGGTGAAAGGGAAGAAAATGATGACCGCGCGTACCGTGGCCGAGGCGGGTTATCAGGGCCTGATGGCGGGCAAAACCATCGTAATCCCCGGACTACAGAACAAGCTGATGGTGGAATCGCTCCGGATCAGTCCGCGCAGCGTGGTCACCAAGGTAGTGCGACGCATGCAAGCGCCGAAGTAGCTATTTGCGACGGTATGCCGCGATGTCGTGACCTTCGCCGCGATCCGTGAACGTGACGTGCTCCACGCCGATCGGCTGGAGCTCCGCCGGAATCACCGCCGACACTGGAGCGTCGGCTAGAAAAAGCCCGCCCGCGTTCATCATCTGCGCGATACTCGCGAACGCCAGCGTTTGCTCGATGCGATCAAAAGTCGCGAGCGCATGCAAAGCCACCACGAGGTCGAACCCCGTTCCCGCGGTGTTGTCCGCCGTTTCCGTCACGACGTCCATATCCTCGGCGCCGATCCGCGCGGCTAGTTGCGGTTTGACGGCCACCGCCCGAGTCTCGACGCCGTGCAGCTCCACCGGCACCGAAATCGCGGGCGTCGTCGCGCCGATCAAGTCGCCGAAATGGCCCCAATAAGCCGTTGCCGCCGCATTCCAACCGTCCGACGATCTGCGCGGAAGCTGCAACACGTACCGCCCTCCCGCCCGAGCCTTCGCGGCCGCCGAGCGCAAATGCGCCAGCGCGAACGGGCCCAGTTCAAAAACCACTACTTGCGCGTCCCCTGGCTGCGCCAAATTTAGCCGCAGCGCCGCTTCCAGCACGGCGAAAGGCGTGATAGCCTGCGGCTGGTGAAAATCGTAATTGTCCGGAGTGCCGGCGAAATCCAACCCTCCGCTGATGATCGCGATGCGGTGCGTCTGCGCGGGCGTCTCGCCCTTGCTCTTCAGCGCGCGTAGCGCTCCCTCGATCGCGAAATCCACCATCAGCAGTGCGCTGGTGGTGTATTCATGCAGGCGCTCCTCGCCCGTGCGCTCCAGCGCCAAGCGCCGCACGATTCCGGCCAGAAAAGCGCGCAGTTCCTCTTCCGTGACACGCCGGCGCCGCAGGAAATCGAGAACGGTGACAAACCGTTCATCATCGCGCTCGTCCAGCGCCTTGATGAAGGCGTCGATCCGCGCGTTCACTGCGGGCGTCAAACTTCCCGCCGCGTTCGCCGCCGCGTTAGCGCTCGCAATCGGCGGCAGATTCGTGAATGTGGTTCCAAACAGGATCAGCGCGCTGACCGAATCCTCGACGCCTCTTTCGGCTTGACTCCGAATTTCGAGGTCGCGCGTCGATAGCCAGATATCCCAATCGGACGCGTTCCCAAATTCCGGCATCTTTTCGCCCGTGGCCGTGAGACTGGCAACCACGGGCTGCATCTTCGGCCATCGAAGAAAGTGTACGGCGCCAAACGCCACTGCCGCCATGCCGGCGAGCATCACGCCGCGTAGCGCGTTGCGAGGAGAAAGAGAAGCCAATCACTATTCTAGTCGGCTCCGGGCGCTCTTAGTTGCTAGGCTTGTAAGTAACCAGCATGCTTGTTTCGTCACCGAAACCGCGCGGTCCGAGAAACCTTCCCGTGCTCGGCCATCTGCCCGCGTTTCGTTCCAAGCCAACCCAGTTCCTGATGCGAATCGCCCGGGAGTACGGCGACCTTCCCTACTTCCGCCTCGGGGGTTTCCACGTTTACTTACTGAACCATCCCGACCTGGTGCGAGAGGTTCTGGTTACACGACAGTCCAATT
>JBEKHQ010000500.1:0-3684 GCA_050012195.1 Bryobacteraceae bacterium
GGCCGAGTGCTGGGCGAGCACCGCGGCGTGCATCATTTCACCGTCGGCCAACGTCGCGGTTTGGGCATCGCCGCCCGCGAGCCGCTTTACGTGATCGCCACCCAGCCGGCGACGCAGCGCGTGATCGTCGGAGGTAACAACGACTTGCTGAGTGCTCGTCTGACAACGAAAGAAATGAACTGGATCTCGATTCCGCCGATCTCGGCCCCGCTGCGCGCCTCGGTCAAGATCCGCAACAAGCATCTCGCCGCGCCCGCTACCATCTACCCGGCCGCCCATCCCGGGCGCGCCGAGGTTCATTTCGACGAGCCGCAACGGGCCATCACTCCCGGACAGGGCGCGGTCTTTTACGACGGCGACCTGGTGCTGGGCGGAGGGTGGATAGAATAGCGTTCCTCCAATACCTAGCCGCCCGATTCGTGCTGTGGTCGGTCGCTCACGCGCCGCCCGGCTTGGCGCGATTTTATGCGCGGCTCCTCGATCTGGCTATCCCGCGGCTGCGCGCCGTCGCCACGCGCAATCTCCAACTGGCTTATCCGGACAAGTCTCCGAAAGAACGCGCCGCCATCGCGGACGAAGTTTTCGAGTCCATCGGGCGCCTGCTGTACGCCTTCGCGCGATTCCCGCAAATGAATCGCGCAAACATTTCGCAGTGGATCCGTTATGAGGGCCTGGACAATTATCTGGAAGCGAAGAAATCCGGCCGAGGGATTCTCGTCGCCACCGCTCACTTCGGCAACTGGGAGTTGAGCGCCTTCGCGCACGCGCTGATGACCGAGCCGATGCACGTCATGATCCGGCCGCTCGACAATCCACGCATCGATCGGATGGTGGAAAAACGGCGGCGGCTTTCCGGCAATCGGCTCATCGAGAAGTGGGACGGCGCGCGAGCGGTTCTGCGGGCTTTACAGAGTAACGACGCCGTCGGCATTTTGATCGACCAGAACACGTCGCTCGAAGAGGGCGTCTTCGTCGACTTCTTCGGAACTTCGGCCTGCGCGAACACCGCGTTCGCCAAGATCGCCGCGCGCACCGGCGCCGCAGTCATTCCCGGATTCGCGGTATGGTCGGCCGAGGAGCGGCGCTACGTCTTGCATTTCCGTCCGCCGATCGAGATGACCGGCGATGCCGTCCGAGACACCCAGCGCCTGCACCAAGTGTTGGAGGGCATCATCCGCGAGCATCCCGGACAATGGCTCTGGATTCATCGGCGCTGGAAAACTCGGCCGCCGGGTAGTCCGCCCCTGTATTGAAGTAATTCTTACTGCAATCATCATAAGCAATTGTAAAATATACATCTTCAGATACAATTGACCGTCGGCTGTAACCAGCCTTCCGTTGAATACATCTTGTGAAGTGACCCATGTCCACTGGATCGCTTACCCGTCGAACGCTTTTGGCATCGGCCGCCTCGCTCGTGGCATTTCGCCGACTCCTGAAGGGGCAGCAAGACGCCAAGGATACCACCTTCAGCGCCGACGTCAACGTTGTCAGCGTATTCGCCACAGTGCGCGACCAGCAAGGCAAAATCGTTCGCGACTTGACCAAAGACGACTTCACGCTGGACGAAGACGGCCGCGCGCAAGTGATTCGATATTTCTCACAGGAGTCCAACCTTCCGTTAACGCTGGGGTTATTGGTGGATACCAGCATGAGCCAACGCCGCGTGCTTGGCGAGGAGCGCGCGGCCAGCTATCGATTCCTGGATCAGGTGCTGCGTGAGGATAAAGACCACGCCTTCCTCATCCATTTCGATCACGAAGTGGAATTGCTGCAAGATCTCACGTCGTCGCCGAGGAAGCTGGAACACGCGCTGTCGGCGCTCGACCTTCCCGAGGAGCAGCGCCAGCGCGGTAGCGGACGCGGCGGCGGGGGATATCCGGGCGGAGGCGGACATCGAGGCGGCGGCACCTTGCTTTACGATTCGATCCTGCTGGCTTCCGATGAATTGATGAAGAAACAGTCCGGCCGCAAGGCGCTCATCCTGTTGACAGACGGCGTCGACAACGGCAGCAAGTCGTTTTTGTCAAACGCGGTCGAGTCGGCTCAGCGCGCCGATACGCTGGTCTATTCGATTCTGTTCGCGGATCACGATGCTTATGGCGGCCCTGGATTTGGAGGCGGAGGATTCGGAATGGGCCGGCGCGGCGGTGGCTATCCCAGTACAGGCGGCGGCGACCGCCCGGATGGAAAAAAAGTCCTCGAACGCATCTCCCAGCAAACCGGCGGCGCGTTTTTCGAAGTTTCGAAGAAGCTGCCCGTTGACAAAGCGTACGATCAGATTCAAGAGGAGTTGCGCAATCAGTACAGCCTGGGTTACACGCCGGAGAAATCGGACACCGGCAAGGGGTATCGCCATATCCACGTCGCAACCAAGCAGACTGAAATGGTGGTCCAGACCCGGGATGGATATTATGCCGGCGGCTAAGGACGAGTGGTGGCCGAAAAGCACCAGGCATGGCTTTCCTCGGCCAACATGCCAGCCAGAAAACCTTATCGAATCAATGGTTTGAGATTTGGTATACGAGATGCCTTATTAGCGCTGGTGAGAGAGGCTCGACAAAACATGAAATCACGGACAATATCGATTCTATCTTCGGTGATGGCAATCTCCCTGGTGGCTTCGTTTCCGGGAATGGCTCAGGATCCGAGCCCGGCCGGACCGGCGCCGTCCAGTGGGTGGCAGAGATTTCAATCGACCGCGCCGCCGGCTGACGCTTCGGCGGCTACGGGCGTAGACCCAGGGCAAGGTCCCGCACCGGCGCAGCCCGCTCCCCCGCCCCAGGCTCCCCCCAGCAAACTGACGATTCCGGCCGGGACGTGGGTAACGATTCGAGTGAACGAGCCGCTGTCGAGCGATCGCAATCAGGTGGGTGACGCGTTCTTCGCGACGCTCGCGCAGCCGCTGGTCGTGGACGGCTTGGTGGTGGCGCACCGCGGTCAGCAGGTGAGCGGTCTGGTTTCGGAAGCGCAGAAGGCGGGACGAGTGAGCGGAACTTCGCGCCTCGGTCTCGAACTGACCGAGATCGCTCTGGCGGACGGGCATCAGATTCAAGTCAAGAGTAAATTGATGGAGCGGCGTGGCCCGACTTCGGTGGGCCGCGATGCCTTCGCCATCGGCGCGACCACCGCCACTGGCGCGGCGATCGGCGCGGCCGTTAACGGCGGAGTGGGTGCCGGCGTTGGCGCCGGAGCTGGACTCGTGGTTTCGACCATCGGCGTGCTGCTCACGCGCGGACGCCCGACGATCGTGTACCCGGAAACGCCGCTGACATTTCGACTGGATTCTCCGGTGACTCTGGACGCCAACTATGAGGCGTTTCAACCGGCCTCGCAGCCGCAGAATTACGGGCAGGGCGCGATGCGCGGGCTCGGTCCCGGCGCTCCTGGACCGGGTTACGGGTATGGATATGGCCCGGGGGCTCCTCCGCGTCCGCCAGCTTATTACGGATACTATCCGCCCTATCCTTATGCCTACGGTTATGGTTATCCCTATTTCTGGGGACCCGCCTTCGTGTTTCGTGGCGGCTTCGGCCGTCGCTGGTAACAACAAATACGCTCTCTTAACCGGACTCGGGTCGGCCATCGCCTCCCGGGTCCGGTTTTCGTTTTACCCCGAGGATTTCTTAAAACCCATCCTGACGCAGCCGATTTGATAATAGACGGCACGTGTCCCGATGGACG
>JBEKHQ010000501.1:0-3683 GCA_050012195.1 Bryobacteraceae bacterium
TGCCGGCCAACGATCCGGTGCTGAAGCGCTACATCCAGCAGTTGCTTGCCAAACTGGACGAAGTGCCTCGGATGATCGTGATCCTGCGCTACCAGGAGGGGCTGGACCCGTCGGAGATTTCAGAATTGCTGGAGATGCCGCTCGGAACGGTGAAAAGCCATTTGCACAGATCGCTGGTCCTGTTGCGCCGCAAGCTCGCGTTCGCCGCGGCAGAGGAAAAATCATGATGGATTTCGAGGATCAGCTTCGCGGAGCGCTGGAGCGCAAGGATCCCTCGCCGGGTTTTGCGGCGCGAGTGGTGGCTAGGGCGACCAGTCGGCCCAAACCCGCCGGCTGGGTTCATTGGCGGGCGTGGGGCGCGGCCGGTATAGCGGCATCGCTTTTCGTCGGAGCGCTCAGCCTCGATCTCGATCGACGCGAGAGACAGCAGGGAGAGGCCGCCCGCGCGCAATTAATCCAGGCCATGCAGATTACCTCCAGCCAGTTGCAGAGAATTCAGAGGAGAGTGCAGGGAACATTACGATGAAATATTTGTTGTGGTTTGCGTTGCTGGTGGCGCCGTCGCTGGCTTCCGGGCAGCCGCTGAAATTAGACAGCCTCGATAAATTGGCGGCCAAGGCTTCCAATACGGTGAGAGTTACGCTGAATGGCGGAATGCTGCGCCTGGCGGCCAAATTCCTGTCCGACGACGATTCGGACGAGGCGCAGATCAAGGACCTGGTGAAAGGCTTGAAGGGCATCTACGTGCGCAGCTATGAATTCTCGCAGACCGGCCAATACCTGGACTCGGATGTCGAAGCCATTCGCAGCCAGCTCAAGAATTCGGCCTGGAACGCGATCGTCGAGGTGCGTAGCAACGAAGCCCATGGCGAGAACACCGAGGTCTACGCGAAGGAACAAGAGGACCATTTCGCCGGTCTCGCGATTCTAGTGGCCGAACCGAAGGAACTGACCGTGGTGCACATCGACGGAGTGATCAACCTGGACGGCTTGTCGAAGCTATCCGGAAAATTCGGGATCCCGGGCGATATCGGAAGCAAAGTGGATAAGAAGCAAAAGTGATTTCGGCGCCGTTCGCTAAATCTTCTGTGCTTCGGCGACCGGTTTGATGGTCGGCCGCCGCTCAATGCCGACGCGCGCGATGCGATTGTGGTCCATCGCCAGTATCGTGAACTTGCGGCCTCCGTACTCAATCGCTTCGCCTTCCTTGGGAATATAACCGAGCTGGAACAGCAAAAATCCGGCCAGTGTTTCGAAGCCGGCGTCGCCGGGCAGTTCCAGGCCATACTGCGTGTCGAGATCCAGGATGCTGGTGGCGCCATCCACTTCCAGCACCGAAGTCTCGGCGGCCGGCCGCGGCCGTTTCACGTCGTGCTCGTCGCCGATTTCGCCCAGAATTTGCTCCAGCGCGTCTTCCAGAGTCACCAGCCCCACGATGGTTCCGAACTCGTCCACCACCACGGCCATGTGCTTGTGCGTGTTTCGGAATTCGTCGATCAGGTCGTTTAACGGCTTGGTCTCGGGGACCACCAGCGGTTTGCGCAGCACCCGCGAGAGATGGAACGGCCGCAATGCGCGCTTTCTTTCGACCGCGACACGCCGCTCTTCCCAGATGCGCATCATGTCCTTATAGTGGACGTAGCCTATGATGTGCTCGGGATCGCTCTGATAAACGGGCAGACGCGAATACTGATGCTCGCGCATCCGCTTCAGCACCTGATCCAGGCTCGCGTCCACGGATACCGAAACAATGGCGTTGCGCGGCACCATGATCTCCCGCGCGTAATAATTCTGCAGCTCGAGCAGAGACTGAATGGCATCCTCCTCGAAGCGATGCAAGTGGCCTTCCCGCCGGCTGGAACTGACGATGAATTTCAGTTCCTCGGCGGAATGCCCGCCGCCGCTATGGCTGCCCTTGAGACCGATCCCTCGCGAAATCGCGGCTGCGGACCGCTCGGCGAAAAATACAAACGGCGCGGCCACGCGATCGAAAATCAGCAGAGCGGGAGCCACCAGAATGGCCAGCCGGTCGGCTTTCTCGATCGCCAGGTTCTTGGGCACCACCTCTCCCAGAACGACATGCAGGTAGCTGATCAGCAGGAACGCCATGCCGAAGCTCAGCGCATGCAGGAACGGAGCGACGCTCGGAGTCAGCAGCGGTCGGAATATCGACAGGAAGCCTTCGTAGACGCTGTTCTCGCCGGCCCAGCCGAGTCCCAGGCTGGCCAGCGTTACGCCCACCTGAGTCACCGACAATAGACGCGCGGGATTCGCGAGCAGATTGAGCGCCGCTTGAGCTCCCACCTGTCCCTCGTCCGCCAAAGTTCGCAATCGGCTCTTGCGCACCGAAACCAGCGCAACCTCGGCCGCGGCGAAGAAGCCGTTCAGCAGCAGAACCAGTACGACTATGAGGAAACGATAAGGCATCGGTCAGGCGTCCGCGAAACAACGCCGGAAGGTCCAATCACGGTACAGTAGTGTCTTCCAAGTGCACTTCGGAAGAGTCCTAAAGTACATTAACTTGAGCATAGCGGTTTTGCTCTTGGCGGGGATCGCGGCGGCGTACTGGCTGGCGTATCGTCCCTTGGCGCGGACCTCCGGCCGGATTTCGGCGCCCGTCAGCGCGACCGCCACTGTGGTCCGGGATGCCATCGGCGTGCCCTACATTCGCGCCGCCAATTGGGAAGACGCTATCTTTTTACAAGGCTACGTCACGGCGCAAGACCGGCTTTGGCAGATGGACGCGCTCCGGCGATTGGCGGCCGGCGAGCTATCCGAGATCATCGGTCCGGCCACCTTGGAAGTGGATCGGGACGCGCGCCGCTTGAGGATGCGGCGCATGGCCGAGGAGCATTATCGAACCTTGCCCCCCGCCGACCGCGCCGTGCTGGCTGCCTACGCGCGCGGCGTCAACTACTTCATCGAGACGCACCGTGGGCGATTGCCCCTGGAGTTCTCGATCCTCCGTTACGATCCACGCCCCTGGACCGTGGTGGATAGTCTGCTGGCTGGATTGCAGATGTATCGCAATCTCACCACCACATGGAAAGAGGAGCTGCAAAAATCCGAGATGCTGGAGAGCGGCGATATCGCCAAGGTCAATTTCCTGTTTCCCTCTTTGGCGGGCACGGAGTTTCAACCTGGATCGAACGCCTGGGCCATCTCCGGCAAGCACACCGCCAGCGGTAAGCCGCTTCTCGCCAACGATCCTCATCTCGAGTTTTCGATTCCCTCCACCTGGTACCAGGTCCACTTACAGGCGCCGGGTTTGGACGTTACAGGCGTCTCGCTGCCCGGCGTTCCCTGCGTCATCATCGGTCACAACCGGCGCATCGCCTGGGGAGTGACCAACCTGGGCTTCGACGTCCAGGATTTGTATCTCGAGAAAATCGACATGCAAAACGGCCGCTATTTGTTCCAGGGGAAATTGGAACAGGCCCGTCTCGAAACGGAATGGATCGCGGTGAAGGGCGCGCGTCCCATGGAACTGCGGCAATGGGTGACGCGCCACGGTCCAGTGAGCATCTCGACCGAAAACCGGCACTACGCCCTGCGCTGGGCCGCGGCCGAGCCGGGGTCGTTTCAATTTCCATTTCTGGATCTGAATCGGGCGGGGAATTGGGGAGAGTTTACTGCCGCGATCGCGCGTTTCCCGGGCCCCGGCCAAAACTTCGTGTATGCCG
>JBEKHQ010000502.1:0-7164 GCA_050012195.1 Bryobacteraceae bacterium
TGAATGGTGGGCGCGACAGGACTCGAACCTGTGACCTCCTGCGTGTGAAGCAGGCGCTCTAACCAACTGAGCTACGCGCCCGAAGGCTTGGACCGCCTTTTCAGTTTACCAACGAATTCCCCATAGCCCTGCCTACGGCTTCCACCGCAGTCTCGAATCAAAAAGCTATTAGTGCGGCTAGGTTGGCTGGAGCGTGGAAACCGCTCGTCCGATCTTATAGACAAACGTGAAAACCATCGGAAAGTACCAGCTCCTCGATCAGATTGGGACCAGCGCGGCCGGTACAACCCACCGCGCCCGGGATGCGTTTCGAAACAAGGAACTCGCCGTCAAGATTATCCGCGACGTCAGCCCTTTGAGCGCGCCCCTCAAGGAGCGGCTCTACACCGAGCTCGTCACCTGCGCCGAACTTTCGAATCACCACATCCGGAAGGTCCACGATCTCGGCGAGGTGGATGGCCAGGTCTACATCGCGTCGGAACTGCTAACAGGCGTCGATTTGCTCACTTTCCTGGCGGGCCAGTCGACGCTTGTCGGCCAGAAGTTGTCGGTCGTGGCGCAAGTATGCGAGGCGCTCGCCTTCGCGCACGGAAAAGGAATTGCGCACGGAAATCTTAAGCCCACCAACATCCTCGTTGCCGACGGGAGCTATGCCACTGTTCTCGACTTCGGAATCGGAACCTGGCAGACGTCCATGCTTGCGGCCGGTGCGCGCCTGGAAGGTTTGCTGCCTAAATACCTGGCGCCGGAGCAGGTGCTAGGCGAGCCCTTCGACGCCCGCTCAGACGTTTTTTCCGCCGCCCTTATTCTGTACGAGATATTGACCGGCAAGTATCCGTTTCAGGTCGCGGACGGATTGATTCCGCGCGAGCTGGTTCATTCGGATCCCGAGCCGTTGCGGACGCTCGATCCCCTGATGCCGGAGGAATTGGAACAGCTGCTAGTTCGCGCCCTGGACAAGAATCCAGAGCGGCGGCTCCAAACGGCCGACGAGTTCGCGGCCACCTTGTACACCATCGCGCGACGATTCCGCCGGGAACAACCGGCTCCCGCGTTGTTCGATGCGGTCGTGGAGCGGCCCGCCGCGCCAGTCAGCGAACGCGCCCAGGCATCGGACAAAGACACGGCGAAGAAAAACCCGGCCGAGAAAAAAGCCGAGTCTCGAAAGATTGCGGCCACGCAGGACACCGCGCTGCAACCTTGGACTGCGCGGTCCTACGTGGCGCAATCGGGCCGCGAGGCGGCTTCCGGCACACCGGCGCGCGAGGAGCCCGTCCAAACACAACCTGGCCCGGTGCTTCCGCAGCCGACGGCCGCGCCAATTCCTCGTGCCCCGGCTCCGGTTCCGGCCGTTCTGCCGCCTACTCCGCCGCCTGCTTCGCTGGCTGGAGCACGGTTGGAATCAAGGCCAAGCCCGATGCCACAGCGATTCCAGCGCACCGGTCCGCCGCGCATTTCCCGCAAGCTTCGAATCCGCATCCTGACTGCGGCGGCAGGCGCCCTAATCGGCGTCTGGCTGGTGGGCAGTTTCGTCTCGCGTCAAAGTCTGCGCGCCACCCAGACCAAAGCGCCGGTCGATAGCGTCGGCGTCGCGCCCAAGACTCCCGGGCGCGAGGTCGAATCGCGCCTGAAGGCGGAAAGCGTAACCGCTCCTGACACGGAGCCACGGAAGCCTGTCGAGCAAGAAACAAAGGAGCCGTCCGCATCCCAAATCCTGCGATTCAGGGTAAAGCCGCTTTGGGAAGCGGGCAAGTACTCCGAGGCCATGGAAGAAGTGAACCAGGCGCTTGCCGCCGATCCGGGCAGCGCGGAAGCGCGTATCTGGAAGAAGAGAATCCTCGCCGCGCAAGACGCCGAGGCCGCCGTCAAATAGACCAGTCATGCGACTAACCTTCCTACCGATTTTGTGCGCGGCTGGTTCCATGGCGGCCCCATTTATCAGTGCCGCGCCGCAAACGATCGCTTCCGATCGGCGACTAGCGCACGCCGGGAAATCCGCCGACCCGTTCCTCACCGGCGCGCCTTTCACGCTCGATCAGATTCTCCATTTAGTGGGTCAGGACGCTATCCCGCTCCACCGGCGCAAGGAAGCGATTCAGAATCGCGGGGTCGATTTCGCGTGGTCATCGGAGACATCGGCCAAGCTAAAGGCGGCCGGTGCTCCGGAAGACTTGATCGAGCTCGTCAAGAGCAAGGCCAAGCCCGAAGCCGTTCCGATTCCCAAGCCCGTTCCGGCGGGCGCACTCCGCGTCAATTGCGCTCCGGCCGAATGCGACGTCAGCTTCAACGGCGTCTCACAAGGCTCGACTTCGGGTGGAGTTATACAACTCGCGGGCCTGGCGCCCGGCAACGCCGTGATCGATTTCAGGAAGACTGGGTATATAAGCCGGCAAAGCACGCTGGCCATCGAGGAGGGTAAGACGGCTTCCGTTTCCGCCACGCTCGATCCCAACCGCGAGACGCAAGAAGCTTTCGGGGCTGCCCTTTTTCAGAAAATCATCCAAGCCGTCGGAGGCGAGGAAGCGGTCCGGCAGCTTAATACCGTGCAAGCCACCGGAAGCGTCATCATTTGGGGCCATGACGGGACCAGCGTCCGGTGGAGCTTGCTGATGCGCAATCAGCCGGAGCGGGCGTTCTTTGAAGCCAAGGCGGGAAACCTGGTCCACGAGGTCATATTCACGGGCAGCGAGTTCAAAGCCAGTAAGAGCCTCAAGGGCCAGGATGCCCTGGAACTGCCCGCCGATTTCGGATTCATTCGCGAAAATCAACTCTCGGCGCTTATCGGCCGGCTCCGTAGCCCTCAATTCAAAATGCTGGCCGGCCACGCCGCGCCAATCGAAGGCGAGGAGTTCAGCTTGTTCGCCGAAACAGGCACGGAGAAAATCTCCGTCGGATTGGATGCTCAATCGCGTCCACAGCGCGTGCGGATTAATACCGAGACCGGAGTGGGATCGGTCTTCATCACCTATTCCGAATACGCCGAGTTCGACAAGGCCTGGTATCCAACCAGCATGCAGATCAAACCCGACGGACGTCCTCAGGGTATCGAACTGCACTTCGACAAGGTGGAACTGCACCCGATCCTTAAAGACGGCGACTTCAAGCTGAAGACGCACGGTCTCGGCAACCTCTGGAATTGAGCCTGGTTTCCTACTAATTCCAGTCGGCCAGAATGGCCGGTGGTAAAATCGTGCATGCGCCGAGCCCGCCTATCGTTCGTTCTCCTGGCCGCAGGCTTCGTAATTCTAGCCGACGACTTTCCGTACCGCCAGCCTCCCAAGGCGGTCGAGGAAGTTCTGAAAGCGCCCGCGACTCCTGTCCCTTCCGTCAGCCCGCAACACGACGCGGTGATCTTCCTCCAACCGCTGCGCTATCCGCCCATCGCCGAAGTCGGCCAGCCGATGTTGCGCCTGGGCGGGATTCGGATCGACACCAACACCAACGGCTTGCATTTGGCGCCCTACTACTTGTCGTTCGCGTTAAAGCGGCTTCCCGACGGCGGCGACATCCGCATCGCCACGCCCAAGGACGCCAAGCTCGGCGCGCCGATTTGGAGCCCGGACGGAAAGCAGTTCGCTTTCACAAATACCACGCTCCACGGCATCGAGCTGTGGGTCGGATCGTCGGCGACGGGCGACGCGCGCAGGATCGACGGCGTCAGCATCAACGGCGTGCGCGTGGGTCGACAATCGTACTTTGATCGTAAGCCTGGTGCCGTCCGGACGCCGCGCGCCTCCCGAGGAGAGCGCCATACCCAAGGGACCGCATGTGCAGGAAAGTCTGGGACACGCGGGTCCGGCCCCGACTTATGAGGACTTGCTGAGCACGCCGCACGACGAGGATCTGTTCGATTACTACGCCACCGCGCAGCTTGCCTATCTCGACGTCGCCTCCGGCAAGCCGACGCTGCTCGGGAAGCCGGGAGTCTATATGACCGTGCGGCCGTCGCCCGATCAAAAACATCTGCTGGTGGGCTGGCTGCACAAGCCCTATTCGTACCAACTTCCGGCCAGCGACTTTCCCCAGGAGGTCGCGGTTTGGGATCGCGCGGGTAAACTGGAATACCAGGTGGCCAGCCTTCCATTAGCCGATCACGTTCCGCTGGCGGGCGTGCGGACCGGTCCGCGGGCCTATCAATGGCTCCCCGACAAATCCGCGACGCTCACCTGGGTGGAAGCGCTGGATGGCGGCGATCCGCGCGAGAAGCCGCCGCACCGCGACCGGATCGTGAAGTTCGCCGCGCCATTCAGCGGCCAACCGAGCGAGGTCTTTGAGACCAAGGAGCGATACCGCGGAATGCAGCCGCTGGCCGATGGCAAGGCGCTGGTGGACGAGTACGAGCGCGTCCACAGACTTGTGCGCACTCTCGAAATCGATCTCGACAAACCCGGCTCGGAAGCGCGCGTCATCTTCACTCGCAATGAACGCGACGCCTATCACGACCCCGGCACGCCGGTGCTGAAGACGTCCGTCGACGGGCGCCGGCAGGTGATTCAGTCGGGCGACGAAATCTATCTCTCCGGCCAGGGCTCTTCACCCGCCGGCGACAAACCTTTTCTCGACCGCTTCAATCTCACGACGCTCAAAGCCGAAAGGCTCTTCCAATCCGGTAGCCGGTACGAAGAAATCGTTGCGATGCTGGACGATCGCGGCGAGCGCCTGCTGATCCGACGCGAGAGTCCCACCGAATCGCCGAATTACTTTATCCGCGCCGGCCAGGATTTGAAAGCCTTAACAAATTTCCCGAATCCGACGCCGCAGACTTTAGGCATCAAGAAGCAACTGGTGACGTACAAACGCGCGGACGGCGTTCCGCTTTCCTTCACGCTCTATCTACCCCCGGACTACCGTCCCGGCACGCGACTGCCGGCCGTTCTTTGGGCCTACCCGTACGAGTTCAGCGACGCCGACACCGCCGGACAAGTGACCGGACATGCCGCGCAAGCGTTTACGCAGCTTAATTATCATCAGATGTTCGTGCTCGACGGCTACGCGCTGATCGACGACGCGGCCATGCCCATCATCGGCGACGCCGAGACTGTCAACAATACCTACATCGATCAATTGGTGATGGACGCGCAGGCCGCCGTTGACAAGGCAGTGGAAATGGGAGTGGCCGATCGCGACCGAATTGGGGTCTTTGGACACAGCTACGGCGCCTTCATGACCGCGAACTTGCTGGCCCATTCCAATCTGTTTCATGCCGCGGTGGCCGAGAGCGGAGCTTACAATCGGACGCTGACGCCGTTCGGATTCCAGACCGAGCGCCGCACTTTCTGGGAGGCGCCCGACGTGTACATCAAGATGTCGCCGTTCTGGTTCGCCGACAAGATCAAAACGCCGATTCTCCTGACGCACGGCGAGGCCGACGACAACACCGGCACCTTTCCGATTCAATCCGAGCGCCTGTATGCCGCGATTCGGGGAAACGGCGGAACGGTGCGGCTAGTGATGCTACCCGCCGAGGCGCACGGCTACCGGGCCTTAGAAACCATCGAGCATGTGCTGTATGAGGAGATGGCCTGGTTCGACAAATACTTAAAGCAATCCGAATAGAAAGTCGAACCTTTTGAGACGTAGCTTCGTCTAATCATGTATGAAGACCAAGAAACAGGCGGAAGTCGCGTATCGGCGCGCCTTTCAAGTCTTCTCCGAAAAGGCGCAGCAAGCTCAGGCATTAACGGCGCGCTCGGGCCAAGATCCCGAGGTGGTGGAGACGGCGCTCATCGAGATGCAGAGGGCCCATCTTGACTACGAAAAGGCCCGCGATGTCTGGGTTAAGCATCTGCTGGGATGCCCTGAGACCCGACCTCTTCCGAATCCGTTACCTCACAGCCTGGATGTGCCTGCCATCGCGGAATTGCTTTGGGAAAGCGCCGGGCGTCCCGAGGGCACCGCTGCTGAGGACTGGCGCAGGGCCGAAGAGATCATCGAAAAGGCCTCTGCTGTCGTCGCGGCGTGACGTTTAGGCGCCGCAACATTTCTTAAATTTTTTGCCGCTGCCGCAGGGACACGGATCGTTGCGTCCGGGCTTCGCGTTGCTGGCCGGCGCCGGGTCTTCGGCGGAATCGTCCTCGCAGAACGCGGACTTGTGGCCGGCGAGCATCAAGCGCTGATCGATAGCGATCTTCACCAGCTCGGTCTCGTCCCCGTTCAAGCCGCCGGCGATTTTGTCGATCTTGTTCAGCAGCGCCGTCGCGCGTCCAGGCGACGTCTCGCCGGGCGATGCGAGCGCGTAAGCGAACAGCGCGTCCTGGCGATGCTCCTCATCGTCGAAGAGCGGCTCGAGGCGAGGCGTCTCCGACGACAATTTCAAATAGCCGACGCCCCAAATGGCTTGACGCTTGATCTCCGGATCGGAGTCCGCCAAATGCCGGGGAGGATAACCGGCGAAACGACGGTCGAAACTGCGCGCCATGGCCTCGAGCGCCTGGGCGCGGCCGCTCGGGTTTTCATACAGGGTTTCGATGGCTTGGAACACCACGGCGTTGTCGGACTGACTGGCCAGCGCGATCGCCGCGCCGCCTTTTTCCTGGACGGAAGCATCCGGATCGCGCAGGACTTCCAGCATGGCCCGACGCACCTCGGGCTCGTCGTTGATTTCCGATAGCGCCTCCCAGCACGCTCCGCGAACCGCTGGTTCGGGATCGCTCTTGGCCAAGTCCAAAATCCTGGCGCGCACCGCGGGTGGAGGCTCGGAGTTGTTATAACTGCCGGCCGCTTCGGCGCGCACAATCGCCGAACCGTGCTCCAGCATTGCCAAGCGATCCTCGTCGCTGAGAATCTCGAACGCCGGCGATTCCTCCGCCGGGTAGTTCTCCCAGATGTCGAACTGCTTCGGAGCGTCCACGGCTTTCTCGATATCCAGCGCGAGAACATCGATTGCGGACTGGATGAGTTTCCGCTGATTGGCGTCTTCCTCCGGCGCCTTCGCAAGAGCCGCTTGGATGGCCGGAATGGCTGCCGGGTCGCCGTAAATTTCCAAGGACATCGTGGCGTTCAAGGCATCGTCATCGAGTCCGCGCTCGAGGGCTTTGAGAATTCTGGGATCGCGGACGCCCAAGACTGAGAGGACAAACGGCACCTCGCCCGGGTCTTCCAGCTCCTGGAGAAGCTCCAACAGCGGGTCCACGGCCGAGGACCCGAGTTCGGCGATGCTCTCGA
>JBEKHQ010000503.1:0-3682 GCA_050012195.1 Bryobacteraceae bacterium
TTACGTCTCGCACGTCCAGGAGGACGGTTTCTACGGCTGGCCCTGGTACTACATGGGCGCCCATCAGGACCCCAGGCACGAAGGCAAGCATCCGGAACTCAAGAGCAAGGTGATCGTTCCGGATGTTCTGCTGTCGCCGCACAATGCGTCGCTCGAGCTGACCTTTTACGAGGGCAGCCAATTCCCGAGCGAGTACAGTGGAGATCTCTTCGCGGCCGAGCACGGATCGTGGAACCGGGCGAATCGCACGGGTTATGAAGTGATCCGGGTTCCGCTCGATAATGGACACGCCACCGGAGTGTTTGAGGATTTTGTCACCGGATTCGTGACCGCGGACGGCAAAGTTTGGGGCCGGCCGGTGGGAGTGGCTGTCGCGAAGGATGGCGCGCTGATGGTGACCGACGACGGGTCGAAGTCGATCTGGCGCGTGAGCTACGTAGGGAAATAAGGCGCGCGATTTTCAGACCGAGACGTCGGGCGCTTTCACGGGCAGGCCGTTGATTTGGAAAGTGCGCAGAAGGATCGCGTCGAACCACGAGAGCGGTAGCCAGCTTCGCAGCAGGGCCGTGATTTTTGCGTCGGTGCCTACCAGCACACGAGCGGGCGCGCGCGAGGCGGTAAGGGCGCGGAAGATATCGTCGGCGGCTTTTGCCGCGGGAATGGCGCGTCCGCGGGTTTGCTTGGAGGCTTCCACCAGACCGTTAATTTCCGGCTCGTAGAGCTTGCGCGCGGGATGGGTCGGGCCGAATTCCTGCGCGGAGGCGTCGCCCTTGGCCCACAGGTCGGTGGCGATGGCGCCCGGTTCGATGACAGTGACGCCGATGCCCTGACGGCGGAGTTCCAGGCGCAAGCTATCGCCCAAGGCGTTCGTGGCGAATTTGCTGGTGGTGTAGGGAGCGAGGATCGGCTGCGAGACCCGGCCGCCGATGGAGCTGACAAACATGAGGCGCGGGACGTAAAGGCCGTGCGCAACGACACCCTGGCGCAAGAGGGGAAGCGTGGCGCGTGTAAGTTCGATCATGCCGAAGAGATTGACGTCGAATTGGCGTCGCCAATCCTCGGCAGAGACATGCTCGACGGGGCCCGGCACGACGATGCCGGCATTGTTGATCACCGCGCGGAGACCGGAAGTGCCGGCGAGTTCCCGAGCCAGGCCGACGGTTGCGTTGATGGAGGATTGATTCGTGACATCGAGGATGACGGGCATCAGGCGGCCTTTGCCGGAACCCTTGGCGCCGGCCTCGACGGACAGAGCGCTCGCGTCGGATTCGCGGCGAACACCGGCGATGACGTTAAACCCTTCGGAGGCGAGCCGAAGCGCGGTGGCGCGGCCAATGCCTGTGGAAGTACCGGAAATGACCACCCACGATTCGAGCATGGTTTGATTGTCTCTTATATTGGAAGTGTGAGCCGTTCTCTTGCACTTCTACTTGGCGCGTTATCCGTGCTTCAGGCGGCGGATCTCAAGCCAGAGACCGCCGCGGCCTACGATCACTACATCAAGGTGACCGAGGAAGGGCTCAAGAAACGGATGGGCCGCGATGATTTCCTGTGGGTGGGGGAACATCGCAAGGAGAGGAATCTGGTGTGGCTCGGCCAGACGGTCATTGTGCCGCAAAAGACGCTCGATCAGGGCAAGGAGATCGAGATCCCCGACGGGCAGCTTCAAGATTGGCTCGGCAGCATTTATCTGGAGGGCGCCACGCTGGAACGTGTGCGCGACATGCTGCTCAATTACGCGGACTACAAGTACTTCTTCAAAGAGCTGGTGATCGATTCGCGGCAAATCAAACGCGACCCCGACCACTTGGAAGCTTTCCTTCGGCTTTCGAAGAAGCAAGTCACCTCCATCGTCTTGAACGCGGGGATTTCGGCGGACTATACGGCGCTCGATCCGACGCGATCGATCATCTTTTCCCGATCGACGCACATGGGCGAAGTATTACATCCGACCCGAAAGAAGACCTTCGATAAAGAACAGCCTCCCGAAAATGAATATGGATACCTGTGGCGCTTGAACATATATTGGCGCATCGAAGAGATGGACGGAGGAGTTTATACGGAGTTGGAGCTGATCTCCCTCTCGCGCCCGCCCGCCGGTTTGAGCCCAGGCCGCTTCCTGAACGGCTATCAGACCTTTCCTCAGGAGTTGGCGACCGGCCTGATGGACGGTGTTCGCACGGCATTTCCGCGTTTGAAGTGAAATCAGCCGCCCATTCCGGCGAGCTTCTCGCTTTCCTGCCATAGCCGTTTCGCTGCGTCGTCGTCCCTAGCTTCTTGGGTGGGTGTTGCGACTCGGTTCTTGTAGAAATATTCGCCGCTCACGCCGGCGACGTCGTCGGAGGAAGCCAGGAAGACGATCGTCTCGGCGCCTTTTTCCGGAGTGATGGCGAAGTTTTTTGCGACGCGTACGAGCAGAGATAACACTCCGCCGCTCTGGTCGCCGAAGCGGGTGGACACGAAGCCGGGGTGCAGACAATTCGCGGTGACGCCCGTGCCCGCCAGGCGTCGCGCGAGTTCGCGGGTGAAGAGGATGTTCGCAAGTTTGGATCGGCCGTAAACCTTGAAGCCCCCGTAATTGTTGGCCGATTGCAGGTCATTGAAGTAGAGCTTGGCGCCCTTGTGAGCGTCGGACGAAGTATTGATCACCCGCGCCGGAGAGGAAGCGAGCAGCCGTTCGCGGAGCCCTTGAGTGAGCACGAAGTAAGACATGTGATTGGTGGCGAAGGTCATCTCCAGGCCGTCTGCGGTGACAGTGCGGTGACCGAATAGCGCGCCGGCGTTGTTGATGAGCACGTCGATGCGCGGCTCCGCTGAAGCGATTTCCGCGGCCAAGCGCCGCATGTCCGCGATGCGCGAAAGATCGGCGTAGTGGACGCTGTGGGAGACGCCCGGCGCCTTCTCTCGCAGCCGCGCCAGTTCGGCTTGCGCTCGCGCTTGATCGCGCGCCACCAGCACGATGCGCGCGCCCATTCCCGCCAGCGTCTCCGCCGCGACGCTTCCGATGCCGGAGGTGGCTCCGGTAATCACAACCACTTTTCCGTGCATGTCCATGCTTTCCTCTTTTCAAAAATAGCAATGCGCGCCGAGCGTGAGCGAGCAGCGACGCAGTCCACATTTTACTCTGTGGCGCGTACACGACTTCGGCGAATAGGTTGTGTGGCATTACAAGATTTTACGCGGATGGTGCGATGTAACCGGCGTCCTGCGACTTGCGTCTCTCCACTCATTCCCGGCCGGAGGTGGGTTCATTCGTAATTCTGCGCTTGTCCTCGTTGCGTGCGCTCTGCTGGTGCAGGCGGCCGAAGACGAGCAAGTCTTCGACATGGGCCCCGGCATCACTCCTCCGCGCATCGTCAAGCAAGTTCCACCCCGGTACTCGACGGCGCGAGGCTTAAAAGTGGACGGAAGCGTCACCATCGGGCTGGTGGTCAGCTCGAAGGGACTGCCAAGGGATTTACGAGTCCTCAAGGGCCTGGATAAAGACGTGGACCAGAGCGCGGTGGATGCGGTGGAGCAGTGGCGGTTTGCTCCGGCGCAAAAGGACGACAAGCCGGTGGCCGTGAGAATCAATGTCGAAATTGAGTTTCACTCGATGTAGTATGAAGGTGGTGGGGTTATGCGACAGTCTCTGGTTGTCCTGCTTCTCGTTCTAGTGCCGCTGCTCGTCGAAGGCCAGTAT
>JBEKHQ010000504.1:0-3681 GCA_050012195.1 Bryobacteraceae bacterium
CCCGATGGCAAACTATTTCTCGCGCAGCAGGGACTGAAGTCAGGTAGTATCACCGTGGTGAACATGCAGTCCGGGAAGTCGACGGTGATACTACGACATTCTCATTTTCCGGTGTTCGGGCCGCGTTTCTCGCCGGACGGGAAATGGATTGCGTTCCTGATGCTGCGCGAGCCCAGCGCCGTGGACGTTGTCGTGGCGCCGTTCCGGGGCGAAGCTGACATACCCGAGCAGGAATGGATCGCCGTCGCGTCAGCGGCGCCGGGCAGCGTCAATTTCTCCGAATTTTGGTCGCCGAATGGAGAACTGCTCTACTATGTCCGCGAGACGGGTGGCCAGAGCTACATAATGGCGCAGCGCCTCGACCGCGGCCGCCACCCCGCAGGGACTCCGTTTCGCGTTTACCAGTTCTCGGGGCGAGTTCGTCCCCAGGCCGGCCCAGGGTTTCCGGACACATTCACTGCCGTTCCTGCCGGCATTGTCGCCGCCATGAGAGAATTCACTAATAACATCTGGATGATGGACCTGCCGAAATGACGCGGAAATACGAGTATGACTGGGCCCCCATTCGCTGACCCGCCGCTCGGCGTCCCAACATCGCGCGGATTTGGCATAATGAGCGCATGTTTCGCTCCCTGCTGCTCGCCACCGCTCCGCTGGTTTGCTTCGCGGCGTCCACCACGATGCCGCCGGAAACCGATCAACGCCTGGCCCACGATATCTACAAGGAAATTATCGAAATTCAGTCCGGCTTTACCACCGGCGCCACCACGCCCGTAACGGCCGCCATCGCCAAGCGATTGCATGCCGCCGGATTTCCGGATTCCGACATCTTCATCGGCGGCGCGATTCCCACCAAGGCGAATATCGTGGTGCGATATCACGGCAGCGGCAAGCTCAAGCCGATTTTGCTTCTGGCTCACACCGACGTGGTGGAAGCAAAACGCGAGGACTGGACTACCGACCCGTTCGTGTTCACCGAAAAGGACGGCTATTACTACGGGCGCGGCACCGCCGACGACAAAGCGCAAGCCGCTGTCTGGATCGCGAACCTGATTCGCTACAAGCGCGAAGGCTACAAACCCGACCGCGATATCATCGTGGCTCTCACGGCCGACGAAGAAGGTGGCGGACCGTACAACGGCGTGGACTGGCTGATCAAAAATCAGCGCGCCTTGATCGACGCGGAGTTCTGTCTGAACGAAGGCGGCAAGGGCTCGATGATCGGCGGTCAAAGGGTTTCCAACGAGATTCAAGCTGCCGAGAAGTGGTATCTGGATCTCCGTTTTGAAGTTCGCAACAAAGGCGGGCACAGTTCGGTGCCAGTCGCCGACAACGCGATCTATCATCTGGCGGGCGCGCTCGTCCATCTGAGCGAGTTCAGCTTTCCCATGAAGATCAACGAAGTGACGCGCGCCTACTTCGCGGGCATGGCCAAGATCGACACCAGCGGCCACAAAGCGGATCTCGGTAAGGTGGCCGAGGGCGACCAGGATGCCATGCAGCGCATCGCCAAAGCCTCCCCGGCGTGGAACTCCATGCTGCGTACCACGTGCGTCGCCACTATGCTGGAAGGCGGGCACGCCCGCAACGCGCTTCCGCAACTGGCCGCCGCGAACGTCAACTGCCGCGTCCAACCGGATGAACCTCTCGACTACGTCACCGGAGCGCTCAAGAAAGTGATCGCCGACGATCAAGTCGCGATCTCGATCACCAACGCCGAGGAGAACTCCGCCGGTTCGCCATTGCGGCCCGACGTCATGCGAGGAATGTCGCGCGTTTCCGACCTGCTGTGGCCCGGCGTGGTGGTGCTTCCAACCATGAGCACCGGCGCCACCGACGGACGGGCATTGCGCGCCGCCGGCATTCCCACTTACGGCGTCCAGGGATTCTTTTACGAGCGCGATGACATTCGCGCGCACGGACGCGACGAGCGTATGCTGATCCGGTCGTTTTATGAAGGCCAGACCTTTCTCTACGAACTGGTGAAGACGCTTTCCGTCGCGCAGTGAGTAGTTCGATGTGGTTGCGCATCTTCGTCGCGTTCCTGGCCGTGGCCGCTAACGCGGAAGATTTGCCGCGCGGCCAGATCGTCGACACGGTCCGATGCGCCGCGGACCCGTCGCAAAACTATGCGCTCTATCTGCCGTCGCATTACTCTCCGGACAAGCGCTGGAGCCTGATCCTGGCCTTCGATCCCCGCGCTCGCGGCCGCGCGGCGGTAGAGCAGTATCAAGCGGCGGCGGAAAAGTACGGCTACGTCGTGGCCGGTTCGAACGTTTCCCGCAACGGGCCGCCGGCGATCAGCCTGGCTGCCGCGCAAGCCATGTGGTCCGACGTCGGTAAGCGATTCTCCATCAATCCGAAGCGCATCTACACGGCAGGGCTCTCGGGAGGCGCGCGCATCGCGATGAAAGTGGCGATCGATTCCGATCAGATCGCGGGTGTCATCGCTTCGAGCGCCGGATTCCCGCCGGGCCATCAACGCAACGAACTGCCCTTTGTCCTGTTCGGGACCGCGGGAACCGAAGATTTCAATTACATCGAAATGCGTCAACTGGATGAAGCGCTGACCAGTCCGCATCGCGTCGTCGTTTTCCAAGGCGGCCATACCTGGTTGCCAGTGAGTTTGGCTGTCGAAGCTGTGGAGTGGCTGGAAATACAAGCGATGAAATCGGGCCGGAGGGAGCGCGATCCTGGACTCATCGACACGATCTTCGCTCGCCGCGTTGTGCAGCTGTCTGAGCAGAAGAGCGATCTTGAAACGCTAGAATCGCTCAACTCCCTGGTGGCAGATTTTCGGGTGTTAGCGGATGTCAGCAAGTATTCGGCGCAGGCCGACGCGCTCCGGAAAAAGAAGAGTGTGACCGACGCCATGGACAAGGAGCTCCAGAACGAGCGTCAGGAATCGCAGCAGGCAACCGTGATTCAGGAACTGGAGGCCGGGCTCGGCGAGGAACCGGACACGCGGGCGGCGTGTTTCGCGCAATTGAAGACGCGGCTGTCGAAACTTGCGGGGCAGTCGAAGTCCGCGGACGACTCATCGGATCGCCGCATGGCTCGTAGGATTCTGGGCGGCGTGTTTCTGGACTCTCGCGGAGTTGCGGACACCGAGTTCCAGACCTTCGTCGATAGTCTGCGCGCGGCGGGGCACTAGCTTAGATGCGTGCTTTAACTGTCGCAGCCTTGCTAGCCGTTGCCCAGTCCGCGCACGGGCAGCCGTCCGCCCTCGATCAAAAATTGCGGGAGGTCCGCTACGACCTCCGCATCGACAACGATAAGTTTCAGGGGAAGGCCGCGCCGGTGCTGGAAACCGCAATCGCCGGCGCCCAATATGTCCTCATCGGAGAGGATCACATTACACGCGAGATTCCGCGATTCGCGACGGCGGTATGCGATGCGATGGCGCCGCTGGGACTGTCCGCGATGGCTGTCGAAGTGGGCCCTCAGGTGGCGAATCTTGTAGCGTCCTCATTCGGCAAGCCCGATCGGCTTGCCCGCATGGCCGAGCTCACTCGTCAATATCCGGAAAGCGTCGCGTTTCTCAACGTCCGGCAAGAGAACGACCTGGCGGCGCATTGTGCCCAGGTGTCCCGCAATCCCGATTTTCGTCTTTGGGGCCTGGATCAGGAATTCCTGGGATCGGCGGGTTGGTTGCTGGACCAGATACTGGCGACGCATCCC
>JBEKHQ010000505.1:0-3680 GCA_050012195.1 Bryobacteraceae bacterium
CCGCCGTTCCGTCCTTGGACGCCGGACGGAATTCCCATTTTCGAAGCGCGTCAATCACGGCCGTGACGTTGTCCATCACGTGTTCGCCCACTTCCTTCACCTCATCGAAACGGCCCAGCGTGTTTACGAAAGCGTGAATAAAGCCGTAACGCGCGCCGTCGTGCAACTGAACCGCCGGCTTCAGGATCAGGTACGCGTAGGGAGCGGTCACCGGCGCGATGTTTCCGAGCTCCACCACCTGGCTACGCTGGGCGCGACGTTCCTGCGTGGGCAGGCAGTACTGCAGTATCCATTCCCGGCCGCCGCCCAGCGACAAAAACACGCTGTAGACCGGACGGCCCTTGAGAAATCCCGCCGTGCCGGGGATCGAGACCCCGGATTGCACTACCGCGACGTCATAGTTGCCGGTGACCGGCCGGTCGATGCGAACCGGCGGGGCGGTGAGAGAATTGCCGGGAGGTCCCGATCCGCTGCCGCGTCCGGCTCCAGCACCTGCGCCGACGCCCGTGCCCGACGCGCCGTTCGCTCCTACGCCCGATCCCGAGCCGTCGCTCGAAGCTCCAGGACCTTCGCCCGTGCCGCCGCTGCCCGTGCCGAACGATTCGCGCGGACCGTCGCCGCCGGCGCCCGTCTTCGAATTGGCGGCGCCTTCGCCGGAGCCGCCCTGTCCCGGCGATCGAGCCAGCGCGCCCGTTTCGGCTCCCGTCGCCGTTCCGCTCGCGCCCGCTCCGCCCTTGTCCCGTTCGCTGGCCGCGCCCGCGCGCGGGTCCACGCGTCCGCCGCCGTCGCGCGCCGAGGCTTTGGGATCGCCACCCGCCGTGGAATTGGTGTCCCGGGCGGAAGTGTCCCCCGACGTCCGGGGCAAGCCGCTTTCGCCCGACACACTGTCGCGCGCCGAGACTTGATTGAGCGGCGGCAGCACCACCGACTGGCCAGGAGGTATGGCCCGCGAGGGAAGCGAGATCACGTTCACCGCCGGAACCGGAACGTCGCCGGTCACGGTGGCGGCTTGTTTGGTCGGAACCGTGGCTTGCACGCCCGATACCGGCGAAACTCCGCCCACCGGCGCCGGTAATTTCGGATCGGGGACCGGAATCGGCGAAGGCTTCACGAAGCCCCATTCGGTTTTGAACACCGGCGGCCCAAGCTGGAGAGCCACTTCGTTCGGCACCGGCACGGTTCTCTTCTTCTCGGGCGGCGCCAGAAACTCCTTGGGCTTTAATTTGCGCGCAACCTCGCTCGCCAGGATCACGATCGCCGGCACCTGCAGTTGCGGATGCATGTCGAGGGTGGGCGGCAGATCCAATTGCACCAGGGTCTGCGGCGCGGATTGGTTCGGCGGCACCTCGGGCATGCGGAATTCTCGCAGTGGCGCCGAAGCCGGACGAGCTGGCACTCCCTCGTTCGCATCCAGTTTGGGCGCCGCTCCTTGATGCGCGAGCGCGCCCTTCGAACCTGGCCCCGCCGCGGCTCTGCGTCCCGCCCCTTTCTTCGACGCCTGGCCCCGATCTGGAATCTTGATTCGCGGCGCTCGCAATTTCGCGTTCGGGTCCGTGTCCAGCTCGAGCACGCGCGCGTTCAGCAACGGCGTCTTGACGTCGGGAAGGCCGGCCAGAAAATGCATGTACGACGTCCCCAGCCAGACGATCAACGCCTGCGCGGCCAATGAGGCACAGAACGAGCGCCAGATCGGGCGCGCGACAGGAAGGCCCCGGAACAGAACCGCCTGATTGGCCGGCTCCGCCAGTTTTTCCGTTTTGAATTTTGGTAGCCGGATAGACACCGCGACGCCTCGCTTTATTCCACGGCTCGATCCGAAAATAACCGCGCCATCTTTGTGCTCGCGCTGCTACGCGTAGGTTCGCTGGAACCGGCGGATGCCACAAAAACCGTCTTCATAACGGGCGTGGCGTCCGAACCCTCACGCGGATGCGACGCCGATCGCAGACCGAACAGCGCCAGCTCGAAACGGTCGCGCACCCCCACCTTTTCGAAGAGGCGCGAAAGATATACTTTCACCGTCCCTTCGGATATTTCCATTACGCTCGCTATTTCCTTGTTCTTTAATCCTTGCGACACCAGAGTAATCAGTTGATTTTCCCGGCGCGACACGCGGACCGTTCTTCCGCTGAGAAACGTTTCGGTGAGCGTTTTCTCCAGCCACAACTCGCCTTCGTAGACTCGCCGCACGCACTTGAGAATCATTTCCGTCGGCAGGCTTTTCCTGAGAATGCCGCGCACGCCCCATTCCTTGGCGCGAAACGCGGATTCGGCCGCGATTTCGTGCACCCACAGCACCACGCGGGAACCCGGAGATTCCCGATGCAGCATCTGCAGCAGGCCCCAATCCAGTTGGGCGTCCACCGACAGCAGAATCACGTCGGGCTGGCCGGCGGCCGCTTGGCTCGCCAGCGCGGGGAGGTCGGCTACGATCGACGACAGGCATACATCCGGACACGACGCCACCAAAGACGCGAGAGCCATCGCGTTGAGCGGCTCACTGGTATAGACAACCAGGGAAATCACTTTAGTAACTCCTCACATTCCGGCAGCGCGAATAGAAGATTCGAAACAACTACCGTTTAATTGCTGTTCTGCTATTGTAACGGCCCTGACGTAGAACGCAAGTAGGTGTGGTACCAGTTACTAACCTAAGTTAACAGTACTATGTTATCCTTCGAAGCCTTGTTCCCAGAGTACTCAAAGATGTACATTTCTAACTTCAGCAATGGAACGACGGCGCGGAACGCGATACGAAATTCAGCTAAGTTGCCGCCTCAAACGGCGCGACACTTACGAAATGTTGGATGCGATGACTTTAAATCTCGGCCGCATGGGCGCTTTGGTGGTAACCGGCGGCTCCGGCTACACGGATTCCAACGTTTTCCCGCGGCTGGGGGATGTGGTGCAGCTAGAGGTTGCGTTACCGGCTCACAGGAGCTTTGGACAGCGCTGTTTGGCGTGTGAATCGATAGCGGTCCGCGCCACCACCGAAGACGGGCGCTGCTTCGTCGCGCTGCAATTTGAACGGATCGAAATTCGAAGCGTTTTCGCGCAACCCGTGGCCGCCCGCATGGGAGTGATGTGATGGCGCGTGATTCCAAAGCGGCGCTGCGGTTGTTCCCGTCCCTGACCGACATTGCGTTCTTGATGCCGATCATCTTTCTTTTCACTCGCATGGACGGCGCCAAGACGATGCTCGGAGACGGCGACACCGGTTGGCACGTCCGCACCGGCGAGTGGATCCTCGCTAACGGGCGCGTGCCCCGCGAGGACATGTTCTCATTTACTAAGTCGGGACAACCCTGGTACGCCTGGGAATGGCTGTGGGACGTTTGTTTTGCGTGGCTTTACCATCACGGGGCCATGGCGAGCGTCGTGACCGCAAGCGTTCTAGTACTTTGTGTGACCTTCGCGTTGCTTTACCGCGTCACGTTGCGGCATTGCGGTAGCCCTTTCCTGGCAATCGGTGCGACATTGCTGGCCTGCGCTTGCTCCGCCATGCATTGGTTGGCTCGCCCGCACCTGTTCACTCTCTTGTTCGTGGTGATTTTGTTAATGATGCTGGATCGGGTGTACGAAGGCCGGACGCGCTGGCTCTTCGCGACGCCGTTACTGATGATTCTATGGACCAACCTCCACGGCGGCTTCCTGGCCGGGTTGATCATCCTGGCTGGTTT
>JBEKHQ010000506.1:0-3674 GCA_050012195.1 Bryobacteraceae bacterium
GCCGCCTTTCCCGCGTATCCTAAGGTTGAGTGCACTCCGAGTACGCAATCGAAACCGCCGGCCTGACGAAAATCTATCGTTCCCGCTGGATGCGCCGCGAGATCAAGGCGGTGAACGACATCTCCCTCCGGGTCTCGCGCGGCACTATCTTTGGATTGCTAGGGCCGAATGGCGCGGGCAAAACCACCTTCGTTAAAATGCTGCTGTCGGCGGTTCATCCCACCGCCGGCAACGCCCTGATCTTCGGACACAACGCCCAGGAGCCGGCCGCGCGCCGCGCCGTCGGATATCTTCCCGAGAACCACCGTTTCCCCACCTACTTTACCGGCGCTGGAATGCTCGACTTCTATGCCGCCCTTTCCGGCGTCGAGTCCGCGCGGCGAAAGAAACTGATTCCCGAGTTGCTCGAACTGGTGGGCCTGCCGCAGTGGGGCGCCGTCCGGCTGGGCAAGTATTCCAAAGGCATGCTGCAACGCCTGGGGCTGGCGCAAGCGCTCATCCATTCGCCCTCCTTGCTGGTCCTCGACGAGCCGACCGACGGCGTCGATCCGGTGGGCCGCCGTCAGATCCGCGACATCCTCACCCGGTTCGAAGAACAGGGCGTCACGGTGTTCATCAACTCCCACTTGCTGGCGGAAGTGGAGACGTTTTGCCGCGAGGTCGCCATCCTCGATAAAGGAAAAGTCGCGCTCAGCGGAACCATGGCCGAGCTTACCGCCGGCAAGGGATATCGATTGACGGTGGCGAAAGCCCCCGACAATCTGGTGGAAGATTTGCGCGCGCGCGCCACGTCCTTATCCGCCCGGGACGGCTTGATCGATCTCCAATTCGCATCCCGCGAGCTTGTCAACGAAGCCGTGGACCTGGCGCGCGCCCAGCATTGCGATATCGAAGCGCTGATCCCGACCACCAGCACACTCGAGGACGTCTTCGTCCGCACGGTACAGAAATGAGCGCTCGATGACCACCGCCGCACTGATTCTCGACACCTTCCGCGAAGCCTTCGCCCGCAAGATCTTCTGGGGCTTGTTCGGACTTTCTACGGTCATGATCCTCTTCTTCCTGTTTTTACTGCGGATCGACCTGGTAGAGGGCGGCATGGCCACGCTGTCGCTCTTCGGCAGAACGGCCGAGAGTATGACGGATGTGGATCGCGTGGTGCGCGGCGTCTATGGCGGAATCGCGACCTTCTTGTACACCTGGGGAATGTTCCTCGCGGTCTTCGCTTCGGCGGGACTCATTCCGAGCGTGTTGGAGCCGGGCCGCATCGGGTTGCTGCTCTCCAAACCAATCTCACGTACCCATATTCTACTGGGCCGCTACGCGGGCAACGTGCTGGTGGTCTCCTGCAACATCATTTATCTCGTCTTGGGCGTTTGGATCATTCTGGGAATCAAGACCCGAATCTGGTCGCCGACGTTTCTGATTTCGATCGCCACCACCATCTTCATTTTCGCGGTGCTGCTCTCGGTGGTCGTGCTGGTCGGAGTTCTGTTCGAGAGCGCCGCGCTCGCCACCATGGTCACTGTCGCGCTGATGATCATAAGTCCGATCCTGGCGCAGACCGCTATTATGCTGCGCCTGCTGTCCTCCGAGTGGTCGCGCCAACTTTGGCGGACCCTTTACTACTCGCTGCCCAAGGTTTATGACGTGGGCCGTATGACGCTCGACGCGATTCAAAGCCACACCTTCAGCGGCTACATGCCGATCTGGACCTCGGCTGTGTTCGCGGTGGTGATGATGGGCGCCGCCTTGTTCGTCTTTTCCCGGAGAGACTTCTGATGCGGCTGCTAGCTGCGACGGCTCTGTGCCTGGCGTTGGCGGGTTGTCAGGTGGGCAAGCCCGGCCTGCTCCACATCGATCCTGCGCTCGAATCGCTGGCGCCGGCCGACTCGGTTTTCGTCGCCGGAGCCAATGTGGAAGCGATCCGCGACACCCCGGTTTACCAAAGGCTGCTGAGCCGCGTCCCCTTGCCGCAGCTTCAGGAATTCACCGACAAGACCGGGCTCGACCCGCGCAAGGACCTCTCGCAGATACTATCGTGTTCGAACGGCAAACGTGGTTTGCTGATGGCGCGTGGAAAATTCGACGTCCCGGCGATCGAGGCGCGTCTGCAGGCCAGCGTCGCCGCGCCGGTGACTTACAAAAACCATCGCCTGTTCGGCGACGAACGCGCTTCCATCGTGTTCTTGAATTCTTCCACCGCCGTGGCCGGACCCGCACCGGATTTGCGCGCCGCGATCGATCGTGGCCGCTCCGGCGGCGGCCTGCCTGTGGCGTTGCGCGACCTGCTCCGTACCCTGCCCCCCGGCGATCAGATCTACGCCGCGCTGACCGGCGGGCTGGCGGGCCTGAACCTGCCCGTGCCCGAGAACAGCAATCTCGCAACCCTATTACAGGTGATGCGTTCCGTGGATACCGCGACTCTTGGAATGGACTTAAGCAGCGGCCTGCATTTGAAGGCGGACGTAAATTGCAAGACCGAGCGCGACGCCAAGTTCGTGCACGACATGGTGCGCGGCGTCGTCGGCTTCGGGCGCTTGAACACGCCGGACAATCATCCCGAATTACTGAAACTCTACGACGCCATCCAGGTGACGCAACTCCAAACTCGCGCCGATGTGTCCGCCGACATCCCACAGGATTTGGCCGACAAGTTTCTGGACATGTGGCTCAAGCGCTAGTTGGGGTCGCCACGGTGCGCTCGATCTTCATAGGTTGAATCCGCCCGTCGCCTCAAGACGCTGGCCCGTCAGCCATCGGGCATCGTCGCTGCATAAAAGCGCAACCAGACTACCGATGTCGTGGGCTTCACCCAGCCTTCCCATAGGGGTCTGTGCGATGATCCACTGCTGCGCCTGCGGATTGTTTCGGATCGCCGCGTTGTTGAAATCGGTCACGATTCCGCCAGGTGCGACCGTGTTGGCCCGGATGCCGCGCGGGCCATATTCTTTGGCCACATATCTCGAGAAAACCTCGACTGCTCCCTTGCAGGCGCCGTACGCTGCGTAATTGGGCACGTGGTAGCGGTCAGCGGCCGCCGTGACGAAAACGACGCCGCCACCATCAGTCATCATCCTCAACGCCTTCTGGGTGAGGAAGACAACGCCCTTGTAATGGACGTTCACAAAACTATCGAAGTCGAGCTCTGTCAGGTTCTCAATGGGAATGGCTTTACCGAAGCCGGCGTTGTTGATCAAGAAGTTGATCTTCTCTGTGCCGAACTTCTCCAGCAGCATTACTTTTAGTCGATCAAGGAACGGGTCGAACGATGATGTCACTGCAACATCGAACTGCAACGCCGCCGCTACTCCGCCCGAAGCTTGGATCTCCTCCGCGACCCGTTCACCCTCCGTTTTGTTCGAATGATATGTCAGTACGATCCCAATGCCCATCCTGGCGAGGGAAAGGGCGATATCTTTCCCTATGCCTCGGCTGCCGCCCGTAATGAGGGCCACTCTACGCTCTACAAGTGCATCGTTCGCTAATGCCACGTTGCCCTCCTGCGGATGCTGTTCTTGTTGATTGTTGTCCGAAGATTGCACGGACATTATTTATATCTATACCCGAACCGTCGCCAGCAAGGCGCGCGTTTCAGCGACGACGCGGTCTTGGAACTTCGGGTCGCACACGAGCGCCGAGGCGAGCATCGGATGGCCGCCTTCGTCGTAGTA
>JBEKHQ010000507.1:0-3673 GCA_050012195.1 Bryobacteraceae bacterium
GCGAACGGATCAGAAAGGTTGCCATCGGCTCGGGATGTTGCAGCAGCGAGAAGTAGTACCTGCCCTTCACCACGTCGCCCGCGAGGTCGGATTTTTTGGTGTGGCCAACCACGCCGACGATCGTCTGCCACGGTTCGGACGTATTAATGGTGATGTGTTTTCCGATAGGGTCTTCGTTGGGCCAGTATTCCCGCGCGAGCGTCTCATCGATGAGAGCAACAGGCGCCGTATTGGGCTGATCCCGATCGGTGAAAACGCGACCCCTGCGGATGGGAATACGCAATGCGGTGAAATAATTCGAAGTGACCAGGGCGACGTCGCCATGAGGTCCGGGATCGCCGGGACGTGACGGCCGGCCTTCGATCCTAAACGACGCCGAACCGCCTTCCCCGCTGAACGGTGTGGGCGAGCCCGCCGCCACGGCCGAGACGCCGGGCAGGCTCGACAATCGCTCGATGACCGATCGATAGAAAGCGGTCTGCTTGGCGGAGTCTTTATATTGCGCCTCTGGAAGAACCACCGAGCCGGTGATCACTCCGCTTGGCTGGAAACCTGGGTTCACATTTTCGAGCGATGCCAGGCTGCGCAGGAACAAGCCCGCGCCGACCAACAGCACCAACGCCAGCGCGACTTGGCCAATTACGAGACTGGATCGCAATCGCTGCCGCGCTAAGCCCGCGGTACCGGACCGCCCGCCTTCCTTCAGCGCGTCGAAACGATCAAGCCGGGAAATGTGCCAGGCCGGCGCCCCGCTGAAGAGAATACCCGCGAGCACGGCAGCGACGAGCGTGAACACGAGCGTAGTCGCGTCGATACGAACATCCAGCGCGATCGGCGAGTTTTCCGGCGCCAGCAAAAGAAGTCCGCGAACACCCGCCAGCGCAACGCCCAGACCCACCACTGCGCCGGCCCACGCGAGCACCAGACTCTCGGCCAGCGTCTGACCAATGAGGTCCCAGCGGCTGGCCCCGAGCGCCGTCCGCACGGCCATCTCGCGGCTGCGGCCGGAAGCCCGCGCCAGCATCAATCCCGCAATGTTCGAACACGCGATCAAAAGTACAAAACCGACCGCCGCCAACAGCACCAGCATCGGCGTCTTGGTGTCGCCCGCGATCAAATCGGTGAAAGGAACAACGAACATGCCCCAAGCCGAGTTCTTAGGGAAGTCGCCATACTCAACCTTGTTGTTGCGCGCGCGATCGCTCAGAACCTGTACGAACGCATTGGCCTGCGCCACGCTCACGCCGCGCTTCAAACGCAGGAACGCGGTGTAGCTCTCGTTGAATCGATTGTCCGGATCGTATGCCTTCGCCTCAAGCCCGAGCGGGACCCACACATCCGCATTCGCCGGCCAACGAAATTCGGGGCCCATGACGCCGACCACGCGATAAGGCGTTCGGTTGAGCTCGATGGTCCGGCCCAGCACGCCGGCATCTTCTCCGAACAACCGTTTCCATGCGGCGAACGACAGCACGACCACGTGGTTGGCGTTGGGCCGGTCTTCTTCCGGCCGAAAAACGCGCCCGAGCCTCGGTTTGGCGCCGAACACGTCGAACCATTCCACCGAGACCGGCGCTCCCTGCAAGCGCTCGGGAACTCCTGAACCGGTGTAGTTGTAATCGCCTTCTCCGAGCATCGCTCCGGATTCGAACCATTGCGCGGCCTTGTGCGCGTCGTCGAAATCCGGCGCCGAAACCGGGATGCTGTGCAACGCGAGTTTCTCGTATTTCACTCGCAGCGCGGCCACGCGTCCGGGATCGGCAACGCCCGCCGGATTCAAGAGCACTTCGTTCACGACGCTGAAAATCGCGGTGTTGGCTCCGATGCCGAGCGCCAACGCGGCGACTGCGGTGATGCTGAATCCCGGACTCTTCGCGAGCGTTCGGCAGGTGATGCGGAGGTTAGCGAGCATGTGGGCTCCTCGTCAGTTAGTGATACTGGCGAGTCTCGAAAAGGTTACGAATTCGGCGGGCGCGTTACTAAGCGATTGCGTGTGCCGGCATCCGCCGCCAGATCGATGGCCGTCCACGCCATTGCCAGCGCGCCGTCAAACAGCGCTTGATCGGCGGCCGGGGTGATGCAATGCGCGGTGAACTCGGGCTGATGATTGACGGCCGGGAGGCTGCCGATGGAGATGACCGGATGGATGGACGGCAAGGCCAGCGAAACGTTGCCCATGTCAGTGGATGCTGCGAAGCGTTGCATGGCGGGTCCGAGATCCGGGAACTCGCGGCCGAGCGCGCGCGCGTTGGCCTCATAGGCGGCCGCGATGCCGGGATCAGGCGACATTTGCGTGTACGGCTTGGAACCCCCGACAATCTCGAACTTCGCGCCGGTGGCGATGGCGCCTGCCTCGAAGCACCGATGCACCTTGGGGCGCAGATTCTGGAGATCCTCCAAAGTCTCGGAACGGATGATGTAGCGCGCGCTGGTGTGCGCCGGAACGACATTTGGCGCGTCGCCGCCGTGGGTGGTAATGCCGTGGATTCGATCCGTCGGCAGGATGTGCTGGCGCAGGAGTCCGATGGCGGTTTGGGCGACGGTGAGTGCGTCGGCCGCGTTGATTCCGAGCTCGGGGAAGGCCGAAGCGTGCGCTTCCTTGCCGGTGTAGCGGACATCAAACATGGACGCGGCGATGATCTTGGGAGTAACAGCGTCGAAGGGCGCCGGATGCACCATCATGGCGGCGTGCATGCCCTGAAACGCGCCGCGCTCGAGCAGCAGGATCTTGCCGCTGGCATCGCCTACTTCCTCCGCGGGCGTGCCGATGACGGTGATCGTGAGTCCGGCATCATCGGCTACTCGTGCTGCCGCCATCGCAGCGCCGGCCGCCATGGCAGCGATCAGATTGTGCCCGCAGGCATGGCCGATGCCGGGAAGGCAGTCGTACTCGGCGCAGATGGCGATGTGGAGCGGTCCGCGACCGGCTCGCGCGGTGAAGGCCGTTGGGATATCACAGACGCCTTTCCTCACATCGAATCCCGCCGCGTTAAGTGATTCCGAGAGCCACGCCGAGGCTTTTTCCTCTTCGAAGCCCAGCTCCGGATGCGCGTGGATGCGATGGCTCAAGCCGACGAGCGAGTCTCGTTGTCCTTCCAGTTTTTCGCGCGCTGCTTGCTTGGCTGTCACTTGGTTCCCGAGGCGCTGGTGAGCAGGTCCCACCGCGCGGATGCTTTCTCGATGTATTTCGGAACGTCGCGTTCGAGCAACAAGCCCTCGTGAACCAGGGGCTGTGCCGCGGCTTCCACTTGTCGCAGATACTCTTCGCGGCTGGCGTAGCGTTCCGGGATGGACGGCCGCGGATCGCCGGATTTTTCCCGTTCCTCGCGAGTCCGGGCGAACGGAATCATCGAACCCACCATGTCGAACATCGCGTCGGGCGCGCCGATGCCCGGGTCGCGCAGGTTCCAGCCGGTGTAGGTCGCGAGCGGAACCAACTGGTCGGGCAACCGAATGCCGGAGGTCTCGTTGCCATCGGGATTCACTTGCGGGATCAGAACCGTGAATCGCTTGCCAATCTTGGGCGGCTCGAAAGCGATGATGCCTTTGGCGCGGAAGTCGAGGCCCCAGTCAAGCCGATACACCGGAGTCGGCTCTTTCGGCAACGCCACACCGGGAATCTTCGGGAAGGAAAGCGCGCTGATCTCAACCAAGTTGTCTTTCGCGACGCGCG
>JBEKHQ010000508.1:0-3673 GCA_050012195.1 Bryobacteraceae bacterium
GATCCGCCGCGCAGAAGCCTCAAGTGACGCAAACGGACATCCTGCCGATCCTGACACGGTGTTTTCAGTGCCACGGCGAAGCGATTCAGATGTCCAAGCTCGACTTGCGCACCCGGGAAGGCATGTTGAAGGGCGGCGAGAAGGGGGCGGCGCTCGTTCCGGGCGATGCGGCGGCAAGCTTGCTATATAAAAGGATCACTGGCCAGCAACAGCCGCTTATGCCTATGCCTCCGGTTCCCGCGCTGAACGCGAAAGAAATAGCGCTCGTGAAGGATTGGATCGATCAGGGCGCCCAATGGACTTCAGCCGCTGCACCCGCTCCGACCTCCGCATCGAGCGGCGGATATAAAGAAAAGCAGATCACGGATCAAGATCGGCAATGGTGGGCCTTCCAGAAGCCCGTCCGTCATTCACCTCCGCGGCCGACCGATGCCCGCTGGAGCCGCAATCCGATCGACGCGTTCGTTCGAGACAGGATGCAGAAAAAGGGCCTGCAGCCCGCGCCTGAGGCTGACAGAAGAACCCTGATCCGCCGCGCGTATTTGGATCTGGTCGGTTTGCTGCCGCCTTCGGCCGAAGTCGAAAAATTTGTCAACGACTCGTCGCCCAAAGCTTACGAGAATCTCGTCGAGCGCTTGCTGGCATCGCCGCATTACGGCGAGCGTTGGGGACGCTATTGGCTGGATGTGGCTCGATACGCCGACAGTTCCGGCTTCGAGTTTGACATTACGGTGGATAACGGCTGGCGCTATCGCGACTACGTGATCAAAGCGCTCAATGAGGACAAGCCTTACGACCAGTTCATCATCGAGCAGTTGGCGGGCGACGAGCTCGACCATCCTACCTACGACAGTCTGACCGCTACCACGTTCTATCGGATCGGCCCGCGCGTCCGGTTCCGCGAGAAGAATTATCCCTCCTATCGCTACGACTACATGGATGACATGGTGCGCACCACCTTCCAGGGCTTTATGGGACTGTCGGTGAATTGCGCCCGGTGCCACGACCATAAGTTCGATCCGATCACTCGGATGGATTATTACCGGTCGGTGGCAGCGTTCTGGGGCTATGTCGATCACGATTATCCGTTAACGCCGCCAAATAAAGTAGACGAGTACGAGCGAATCAAGAAAGAGCTGGAAAAGGAGATCACGCCGCTGCAGCAGGAAATCGCGCGGATCGAAAAGCCTTATCGGGACAAGCAGCGGGAGCGGCAAATTCAGGACGCCTTGAAGAAGTTCCCCGAGGATATTCAAATTGCGATCAAGACGCCGGAGGATAAGAGAACGGCCGGGCAAAAGCTGTTGGTCGCCCAGGTACTGATCCGTCCTGAAGATGCCAATCCGGATATGATCGTCGCCGATCTCGACGCCACCGCGAAATCCAAGGCGCTGGACAAGGCCAACCAGGTTTTTGGCGTCGCGGGCGACGGTTACTCCGGGCGCGGTTTGAAATTGAGCCCCGATGACGAGGCCAAGCGGAATGCGCTGCGCGCCAAGATCGAGGCGATCGAGGAACGGCTGCCGGATCCGTTGCCGACCGCCGACGGAGTTCGCGATGGCGACTATAGGCTCGCGCCGGACGGCTTAGGAGATTCGACCATCCCCGGAACCGGCCGTCCGACTTACGACGTAAAGTGCTGCTATGTTCCCGAACCGGGGCAGAAATACGAAGTGCCGCCGCTTTACTTCGCGGCCGCCGGGGATGACATCAAGGCCAACGAAAGCACATTCCCGGTGCAGCCCGGCTTTCTCTCGGTGCTGGTAAATGGAACGCCGCCGCCCGCCACGCGTCCGCCCGACAGGCCCGATTATGTCACCAGCGGCCGTCGCCGTGCACTCGCGGAAGCGATCGCTTCCCAAGACAATCCGCTAACCGCTCGCGTGATGGTCAACCGGATCTGGGGTTGGCACTTTGGCCGCGGCATTGTCGCTACGCCCGGCAATTTCGGAAAGATGGGCGTGCTGCCGTCGCACCCGGAGCTGCTCGATTGGCTGGCTACCGAGTTCGTGCGCCAAGGCTGGAGCATAAAGCAAATGCAACGGCTGATTATGACCTCGGAAACTTACAAGATGGCGTCCGCGTTCTATCAGCCCACCGACATGGAGAACGATCCGACCGACGTCTATCTGTGGAGGTTTCCGATCCGCCGCTTGGAAGCCGAGATCATACGGGATGAGATTCTGGACGCGAGCGGCGATTTGGATCTCAAAGCGGGGGGTCCGCCATTTTTCCCGGCCATCCCGCGGTCGGTCCGCGCCGACCAGCCTCGCGGCGAGTGGGAGCTTACTAAAGAAGGTCCGGACACCTGGCGACGCAGCATCTACGCCTATGTCAAACGCGGGCTGAAGTATCCGATGTTCGAGGTTTACGACTTGCCCGATCTGAACACGACCTGCGAGCGGCGAGCCGTCAGCACGGTTCCAACGCAGGCGCTGACGATGTTGAACAACGAGTTCATGCTGATTCAGGCGGACCACTTCGCGCAGCGAGTCTTGAAGCAGGCGGGCAGCGATCCGGGAGAGCAGGTGAAGACCATGTATCGTATCGCGTTCAGCCGCGAACCAACCCGCGCGGAACTGGATGCCAACTTGGCATTCCTAAAAAAGATGACCGCGAGTGCAGGCGTCGGCGATGACAAGGCGGCTGAAGCCGCTCTCACCGACCTGGCTCACGTGACGCTCAACTTGAACGAGTTCGCGTACATACAGTAGTAGGAGGAATTTCCGTGAGCGACTACATCGACAGCAGCAGCGATCACAAGTGCAAGCGAGAATTCATCTCGCGGCGGAAATTCTGGATGGAAGCCGGCATGGGGATCGGCGGGCTAGCGCTACTCGATCTGCTGAGCCAGGACCGCCTGTTGGCGGGAGAGACGCCGGCCGGTCCCGCAGCGTGCGTGGAATCCGCGGGCGTTACCGATTCGCTTCTTTTGCCCAAGCCTCCGCACTTCAAGCCGCGCGCGAAAGCGGTGATCTCGCTGTTCATGAGCGGCGGAGTGAGTCATCTCGACACCTTTCAATACAAGCCGGCGCTCGAGAAGTATAACCGCATGCCGATGGACGGAAAAGGCGAAATCAAGGTTCGGCAAGGTTATCCCGGACCTCTCATGCAGAGCCCGTTCAGCTTCAAACAGTACGGGCAGTCAGGCGCCTGGGTCTCGGAAATCTTCCCGAACATCGCCACCATGGTGGACGACCTGGCTTTCGTTCATTCCTGCCAGGGACTTTCTAACGACCACGTGATCTCGCACTACGAATGGAACACCGGTTCCATCCAGATGGGATATCCGAGCGTCGGTTCGTGGGTGACTTACGGTCTTGGCACGGCGAACCAGAACCTGCCCGGTTTCGTGGTGCTGCTGGATCAGAGAGGCGGTCCTTATGCCGGCCCGCCTAACTGGCAGTCGGGTTTCTTGCCGGCGGCGTTCCAGGGGACGGTGTTTCGCTCCAAGGGCGATCCGATCCTCGACTTGTTGGCGCCGAGCGGCTACATGACACCGGATCGCGAGCGCGCCCGGCTGGATCAGATGGCGAAGCTGAACGCAAATTTCGATGAGAAGTACCCTGGGATCTCGGAGCTTTCCGCGCGGATCGCATCGTACGAGCTCGCCTACCGGATGCAGGCCTGTGCGCCAGAGGCGGTGGACATTTCCAAGGAGAGCGACGAGACC
>JBEKHQ010000509.1:0-3672 GCA_050012195.1 Bryobacteraceae bacterium
CTGGAGCTGCCCATCGCAGTCTCCACGTGCGCGGCGCTGGTCACATGGATTTTATGGGGCGAAGCAGCCGGGAAATCCGGTGCTCGATGGATTCGGATCGCGCTGGTCGCCGCAACGTGCGGCCTCATTGGATACCTGGGGTTCAACGAGGTAAGGAGAGAACGCAGCTTCGTCGTCTCGGCGCGCAATTTCTACGGGACCTTGCACGTCCGCGACGATGCGGCCACCGAGGATCAGCCCGCGCAACGCGAATTGATCCACGGCACGATCAGCCACGGCAGCGAGCTCACCGGTCCGAATTCCGGGCGAATCGCGACGGCCTACTATGGCGAGGCATCCGGAGTATCCCGCGCGATACGAGCACTGGATGAGACGGGGCCGCTGCGCATCGGCGTGGTCGGCTTGGGCGCGGGCGTTATCGCAACGCTTGCGCGCGCGGGCGATACGCTGCACTATTACGAGATCAATCCGCTGGTGGTGGATATCGCTAGTACGCAATTCGGATTTTTGCGCGCCTGTCCCGCCGAGAAGCGGATCTTCCTCGGCGACGGCCGGCTGATGCTGGAGCGCATGGCCGCCGAGCGGCTGGACGTTCTCGCCGTCGACGCTTTCAACAGCGATTCGATTCCGGTTCACCTGCTCACCATCGAAGCCTTCCGCGTCTATCGGCGCCACTTGAAGCCGGAGGGTGTGCTGGCGATCGACATTGCGAATCGTTATTTGGACCTGAAGCCTGTAATCGCACGAGCGGCCACCGAAATGGGCTGGAACGCCGTCGCAGTGGAGGACGACGGCAACGAGGAAGATTACTACTCGGCTTCGACGTGGGTTCTGCTAAGCCCGTCGGCGACGATTTTCGAGCATGCCAACTTTCGCGGCCCCAATATCAAGCCGGTCGCGAAAGATGAGAAATTTCGCGCCTGGACCGACGACTATAGCAACCTGTTTCAGATCGTCAAGTAGTTTCGACGGCAACCGCGAGCACCGGGCGTTGATAGCCTCCGAATGCGGTTTCGAGGTGCTGCGTCACGGCGAGCGCGACGTCCTCCCGCCAGGGCCGCGCCACCGCTTGCACTCCAATGGGCAGTCCCTCCGTGGAAGTTCCGCAGCGCACCACGGCGCCCGGCCAGCCGGTCAGATTATAAGCGGCGGTGTAGCTGAAAGCCGGAAAAATATCTTCCTGGAAACAAGTTCCATGCTCGATGGCGGGCAGTGCGTTCACAGGGGAGAGAATCAAGTCGTAGTTCTGAAGGAACGAGAGCATAGCGCTGCGATACATGTCCACTTGGGCCCACATCATTTGAAGGAACGCCGCGGATCGGGGCTCGCGCGACATATTGAGCGCGCCGTCCAACAGGGCGTGGGTGCGCAAAGTTCCAACGTTAGCCAGCAGCATCCGCACGCTTTCGCCCGCGTCGGCGTTGGCGATACCAGTGAAGATCCCCAAGCATTGCTCGATGCCGGTGGGGATCGCTTGCTCGACGATCGCACCCGCGTCCGCGAGAGACTTAGCGGCCTCCATGACGGTGCGGGCGATGTCGGCGCGGGCGGGCATGATCCGGTTGTCGGTGTGAACCGCGACGCGCAGCCCTTTCACGCTGACGGCGCGCCAATCTCGCAAAGGGACGTCCTGAGCCGCGGAATCGATCCAGTCCGGACCTGAAATCAGCGGCAGCGCGACGGCGAGATCCTCCACTGTGCGCGCCATCGGTCCGGCCGCCGAGAAATGGCTGACCCAGCCGATCGACGGCGGGAAGTAACCTGTCATCGGCACGCGCCCGGTAGTCGGACGGATGCCCGCGATGCCGGAGAAATGGGACGGCAGACGAATACTGCCTCCAAGGTCAGCGCCGATTTCGATGGGACTCATACCCGCCGCGATGGCCGCCGCGCCGCCCCCGCCGCTGCCGCCCGGCGTTCGAGAGAGGTTGTAAGGATTGTTGGTGCGGCCATGGACCAGGTTGTCGGATTCGAACGCGAAAGAAAATTCGGGAAGATTGGTCATGCCGATCGGAATCGCTCCGGCGGCGCGCATGCGCGCGATCACGGTGGCGTCGCGCTCCGGAATATAAGACTTGCGTCCCAGCGTGCCGCCGGTGGAAGGCACGCCCGCGACTTCCCAGGCATCTTTCACCGTCATCGGGACGCCGTGGAAAGGCGGGAGGGAATCGCCGCGAGCCACCGCGTCATCGGCTTTGCGAGCCGCTTCGCGCGCCGTTTGCGCCAATACGTGGACCACCGCGTTGAGAGGCGGATTCGCGCGCTCAATCTGTTCGAGATGCGCCTCGATCACTTCCCGGCTGGACAAATCTTTCCGGCGAATGGCAGCCGCGAGCCACGTGGCGGATTGAAAAGTGAGATCGTGCATGGATGCTCCTGTGACTTGGTTATTGTATCGGGTCGAGCAGACTTCGAATGAGAACCGCCGGATGCACGGCCTCAACGCCGGCAAGATCCGCCACTTGATGCCGGCAAGAAGTTCCCGACGCTACCAGCGCGTCGCCTTTCTGCATGGCCTTCGCCGCGGGCAGCAGACGCCGGTTCGCGATCATCGTCGAAACGTCGTAGTGCTTCTTCGAATAGCCGAAGGAGCCAGCCATGCCGCAGCATCCGGCGTCCAGATCGACGACGGTAACGGAGGGGATGCGCGACAGCAGAGTGATGGAACTCTGGAGCAGTCCCATGGACTTTTGATGGCAGTGGCCGTGCAGCAGAATCCGCCGGGGACCGGCTCGCAACGGCAGGTCGAGCGAGGCCGCGAACTCGTCGAACAACAGGCTGGCTTCGGCCACTCGCCTAGCTCGCTCTTGCTCGACACCGCGCAATAGCAGCGGCGCATCTTCCTTTACCGCCGAGAGGCAACTCGGCTCGCAGAACAGAATCTTCTCGCCGCGATTCGCGATCGGAAATAGCGCTTCCACCAGCGTTGCGGCGTGGCGCCGGGCCTGTTCGAGCAGGCCGTTCGAAATCAAAGGACGTCCGCAGCAGCCCGGCCGCACGACGTCGACGCGGCAGCGGGCGCGCTCCAGAATCTCGACCGCCGCGATTCCAATTTCGGGATCGAAGTGATTGGTGAAGGTATCGTTAAATAGAGTGACTGGAGTGCCTGCGTTGGAGGCGCGATTGCGCGATGCCAGCCAGTCGGCGAAGGTATTGCGTTTCCACGCGGGCAGAGTGCGCCGCCGGTCGATCCCGAGAAGCTTCTCATTCAACCCCCGGCCGAGCGCGCTTCCGGCCATCCAGTTCGACAGCGGAGCGAAACGGCTTCCCCAGCGGGACAACCGGCTAATATGCCCAAGCGCGCGAGCACGCAGCGGCGTGCCATGGCGTTTCCAATAGTCGGCCAGGAATTCACTTTTGAGAGTGGCGACATCCACATTGACCGGACATTCCGCTTTGCAGGCGCGGCACTCAAGGCACAAATCCAGGACGTCATAAACGCCTTCATCGCCGAGCCCGGGCTCATCCAACTGGCCCGAGATCGCCATTCGAAGCGCGTTCGCGCGGCCGCGAGTGGTGTCGGATTCGTCGAGCGTCGCCATGTAGGAGGGGCACATGGTTCCCGACAGTTTCTTTCGGCAAGCGCCGACGCCGCTGCACATTTCGATGGCGCCCGCCACGCCGCCGTATTCCGAGAAATCGAACCAGGAGGTTGGATTTCGCGCTTGATAG
>JBEKHQ010000510.1:0-3668 GCA_050012195.1 Bryobacteraceae bacterium
TTCGGCGCCGGGCTGGCACCCTCCCCGGCAACTGCCGCTTTGCCGTTCCCAACTGCCCTCAACGGCGTGAGCGTGTCGATTAACGGCCTGGCCGCGCCCGTGTACTACGTAAGCTCCAACGAGATCGTTTGCATAGTGCCGTTCGAGCTCGATCTTGCCGACGACGGGTATGCGGTGTTCCAGGTTACGAACAACAACGTGGTTTCCAACGCAGTTACGCTGTTCACCGAATATAGCGCCCCCGGCGTCTTCACCCAGGATCAGAGCGGAACCGGCCCGGCGGCCGCTCTGCACCGAGACGGCTCCCTTGTAACCGCCGGTAATCCCGCGCAGGTGGGCGAGACAATCGCAGTGTATGTCACTGGCTTGGGAACGGTGACGCCCGCCGTCGCCGATGGCGTCGCCGCGCCCTCCACTCCGCTAAGCAATGCAGATGAGAATATCGACGTGTTTGTGGATGGGCAACCGGCGACCGTCGCGTTCAAGGGACTGGCGCCCACGTTTGCGGGCCTCTATCAGATGGATTTCGTGGTTCCGAACATTGCTCCCGACTCGGGAGCCGTATTTCTGGATCTAAGTGACAAAACCATGGACATCCTTATCAACTACAACTCGATGGCGACATTGTACGTCGCCGGGTCCTCCGGGGACTACCGTCATTCCGCGGCCAGACCGACGCGCAGGGGGCACGCGGCACGAAACGCGATTCGGAGATCGAATGCGCAACTGCGCGCCCGGGACCTCGCCTCGCCGGCTAGGGCACGCTGACGTTCAGCAGCAAATCGTTCACCGCTTTGTCGAAGGGAGGCGTGGACGCGAGTTTGTCCAGCCTGCCGCCTTCGTCGATATCCGTGGCTAGGCGGTCTTCGAGCGTTCTGGACGGATGTCGAAACGCGGCGGCGAGTTCGCCCAGGGCCTGCCCAAAATCGGCATTGCCGGCAAACCAGCACGCCAGATCGTAGTGCAGCTCGGAGGCGAGCGCCGAATCCGGCGGCGCGGCTTTCAGCGCCCGGATCAAATAGAAGCCGGCCCGTGTCTTATCCGGTTCGGCGTACAGCCGGGCGAAACTTCGATACAGATTGGCGAGCGCGGGCTGCAACTCGCGGGCTCCGGTCAAATCCAGGCGCGCGGCTGCGCCTTCGTGCTCGACCAGTTCCAGCTTGGCCCGCTCGTCCATGTTCTCGAAATTCCACCCGCATGCTCTTTCGAGCATAACGGCGAGCTGTGCCTCGGCATTGGGGCGCGATTCCGGAGGCGCGACGGCTGGAGCGGCATTCGAGGCGGCCGCCTCCTTCAACTTCCGCTCGGTTCGCTCCTCGAGCTCGCGCAGATCGCCCAGAGCGGTTCCAATCTGATCGCGGATATCGGCGACGGCTCCCTCCGCTTGCCGGGAAAAGCCTTGGGCAGTAAGGTGCGACGTGACGACAAACAGGATTGCATACAGCCCGGACGTTCCCAGCAGAACGAACACCAGCAGTTCCATGTCGCCGACGCGCCGCGTGAGGATCTCGACGCGGTCTTCGAGAGCGCGGGCGCGCTGATCGAGCTCCGAACTATGGGCGGCTCGCGCCGGCAGGTAGTCCCACTGCCGGTAGTTCCAAAGTTCCACCACCGCGACCACCAGCACCGCCACGGCGGCCGTGAGCAGAAGCGCTTGCGTAACTCTGCGAATCCAAGTCATCCGCCAGTTACATTCTACTAGAGCGCGCGGTTAGCGCCGCCTCGCCTCGCGGTATCCTTAAGAACATGATGAGAAAACTCGCGAGACTGACGCCCTGGTTGGCGTTGCTGGTGATTTCCGTCCTCCACGCGGAGGATTTTTTCTTCGACTCCGACGGCGTCCGCATCCATTACACCGTCGAAGGCAAGGGCGAGCCGGTGGTCTTGATCCACGGCTATGCGGCCAGTATCGCCGCGAACTGGGCCATGCCCGGCATCGTCAAGGGACTGGCCGCCAACTACCAGGTGATCGCGCTCGACAATCGCGGCCACGGCCAGAGCGAGAAGCCGCACGATCCGGCGGCGTACGGAAACAAGATGTCCGAAGACGTCCTCCGGCTCATGGATCATCTCCAGATCCAGAAAGCGCACATCGTCGGATACTCCATGGGCGGATTCATGACTAGCTGGCTGATTACCGAACATCCGGAGCGCGTTCTGACCGCCACCATGGGCGGCGCCGGATGGAATAAGCCGGACCAAGTTCCGCAAATGTCGGGCATGTTGAAGATGCTGGCCGAATCGCTCGAGCAAGGCAAGGGGCTCGGGCCGTTGATCGTGGCCCTTACGCCGGTGGGCCAGCCGCCGATGACGCCGCAGCAAATCGAAGCCACCAACAAAATGTTTCTCGCGCTGAACAACGATCCGCTGGCGCTGGCGGCGGTGGCACGGAGCGGAATGCCGCAAGTGACGGAAGCGCGATTGCGCGCCAACAAGATTCCCGCGCTTGCTCTCATCGGCGAAGTGGATCCGTTGAAGGCCGGCGTCGACAATCTGGACGGGCTGATGCCGAACCTCAAGATCGTCGTCATTCCGAAAGCGAATCACTTGACCGCGTTCGTGAGTCCGTTATTCTTGCAAAGCCTCCAGAGTTTTCTCGTGGAACATCCCGCGGCGGCGCAAACGACGGCCCGCGCGGCGGCGGCGCAATAGCGATGTCGAACCAAGCGAGCACGCAACTCCTGGTTCCCTCCAGCTTGGCGAAGCCAGTGGGCTATTCGCACGTCGCGGTGGTCCCTGCCGGAACGTTCATCTATATTTCCGGCCAAATTTCCCAGGACAGCGCGGGCAACTTGGTGGGCCAGGGCGATTTTCGGGCCCAGGTTGAGCAGGTCTTCAAGAATCTCAAGGCCGCGCTGGAGGCCGCCGGCGCGAGCTTTCACGACGTCTTCAAGATGAACAGCTATTTCCTCGATCTGGGCAACCTGGGCGTGTATCGAGAAGTGCGGAACCAGTACATCGATGTGAGCAAACCGCCGGCCAGCACGGCCGTGCAGGTTTCAAAGCTAGTCCACCCGGATTTTTTGATCGAGATCGAGGCCATCGCCGTGCTGCGCTGAGCGGATCCGTCCCCGCGCGCACGCCGGCCTGGAGCGGCGCAATCTTGCCGGCGGCTATTTTCTGGCGCCGGCTTGGGGCTTCTTCAATCTGGATTGGCGAAGCTTCCCGGGCTTGCGCTTCGGCTTGCTGATGATAAACGTACCGCTGCCGAAGTGCTCGGCTGAATAAAGTTTCTGGTCTGCCATCCAGGTTCCATTGTTACATGAAACGACTACTCGGATGTTTGATAGCGGCCACGTTGCTCGGCTCGGCAGCCGAGCCCAAGGCGGAGCTGTTCTCCGACATCGGCAAGATCGAAGCGGGCCTATCCGACATCACGGGCCTTCCGTTCACCCGGCCCGTCCCCTACGGCGTGATGACGAAAGATCAACTGCGGCGCTATCTGGAAAAACGGCTGCGCCAGACGTCCAAACCCGCCGACTTCCGCGCCGAAGAGCTGGTGTTGAAGCTGCTCGGACTGGTTCCGGGCGATTTCGACTTACGCCAAAACACCATCGATCTGTTGACCGAACAAGCCGCCGCGTTCTACGACTACAACAAGAAAAGGCTATTCATCCTGGAGGGAAGCGGTCAAGACACCGAGCAGCAGGTGGCGCTGATTCATGAAC
>JBEKHQ010000511.1:0-3659 GCA_050012195.1 Bryobacteraceae bacterium
GCCCGCGATTACCAGGGCTGCTGGCAAATATTTCTTCATCGGTCGCTCCTCTTGGTTGGATCGGAATACTCGCTCATCGTAGCACGGCGCTTGTGTTCGAGTACGCTCAACAAAGCTTCCGAAGACGCGTTCTTTGGATCCAGTTCGATTGCGCGCCGCAACTCTTGCTTGCCCCGTTCGTAATCGCCGGCGCACACCAACGCCAGGCCGAGGTTGTAGCGATTCATAGCGTCGTGCGGAAACAACCTCACGGCCTGGTCGAATGAATTTACGGCGTCCGCAAAGCGGTCGGTTTTAAGGTATTCGACACCCAGCAGACTGTGGACGTATGCGGCCGAATCGGGGTCCTTCGCCAGCGTTTCAAGCAGTTGGCGAATAGCGGCCTTGTGGTCGCCCGAGTCCATCTCCTCCAGCGCTTTCCGGAGCATGCGGCGCGCTTTCGCATTGATCGGGTGACGAAGTTCGTCCACTGAGATCGTCCCTGAATCGGGTCGCATCCGGCTGTCCGCGGATTGACCGCTCTGAGCGGAGAGCGGCCATGCCGCGAATGCCATGGTCAGAACTGCTCTCATCATCTGCCACCTCCAATTAGAAGGGGCGGCTACCAGGCCGCTCTTGCATTACATATTGGTTACTATACTATGACAATCGGGTGACAGGAAAAGGAGGGGAGGCGGGGAGGTTTAGGCGGCGGCCTTGTCGTAAGCCTGGTTCAAATGAGCAAGCGCTTTGTCGATATCGCGTTCGTTCTTCAACTCGAATTGCCGCCACATCTCGCCTGCTTTTTTCTCTCCGCCGCGCGGCAGCTTGTAATAAACCAATCGTGGATTTTCGAAAGCGCGTTTCTCTGGAAGCATGGCGAATATAACGGACCCTCGATAGAAGGCGCGTAGCCCGAACATCGATCGCGCGCTGACACCCGACCAGCGCACTAGCTCCTCGCCAAGAAGCGCGAATAGGTGGCGCATCTCATCCGAAGCAGGTATGAGGTTCGGCCCTCTTCCCGTTGTCCGTTTAGCCATTGCGTCCTATCTCTCCACAAGTAAAATTAAATAATGAAATACGTCCTACCGCTAGCCGCATTTGTTGTTGTGCTGACCGCGCCAGCCGCCCAATCCGAAGTGGTTGACTCGTCGAGCGGCGGCTTCACCACCAAGACCACCCTCAGCGTCCAAGCTACGCCCGAAGCCGTTTACCGCGCTTTCGTCCGCAACATTGGCGACTGGTGGAACTCCCAACACACGTTCTCCGGCGATTCTCACAACCTCAGCATCGAGGAAAAACCGGGCGGATGTTTCTGCGAGAAGCTTCCCAACGAAGGCGGCGTGCGGCACATGGAGGTGGTGTATCTTGCGCCCGCGAAAGCCATCGGTCTGGCGGGCGGCTTGGGACCGCTGCAATCCATCGCGGCTACTGGCAGCCTGCGGATTCAGCTTTCTCCGGTCGACGGCGCCACCAAACTCGAGGTCACGTACGCCGTGGTTGGCTACCTTCCCGCCGGCATGAATACCTGGGCCGCGCCGGTCAGTTCGGTTCTGACGGAGCAATTCACGCGGTTGAAGAATTACGTCGAGCACGGCGACCCCGCGCCGAAGTGACGTCTCTACCCGTGCACCGGCGGAACGCGACCGGCCCAAGGACGCGCTTGCTCGAGCTGCGACGCCAGACGAAACAGAACATCCTCGCGCGCCCAAGCCGCTCCCAAATGCACTCCCACCGGCAAGCCGTCGTCGGACCAGTGCAGCGGCACGCTCATCGCCGGCTGCCCCGACATATTGAAGAACGGCGTGAACGGCCACCACTTCGACGAAACCGCGATCCGCGCTTTGTCTAAGCCAAGCTCTCCCAGCTTCGGCGTAACGGTCCCGGTGGTTGGCATCACCAGGACATCGTAGCCCGAGTGCCACCAGCCGGCGAACGCGCGCGTGAAAACATCCATGTCTTCGAGCGCGCGAACATAGTCCGTCGCCGGCACTCCTCGGGCCCGTTCCAGCCAATACAGCGTGGCTGGATCCAACTCGTCCGGCCCGGCCTTCGTCCCCAGCTTGCGCTCACACGACTCGAGCGCCGAGAGCAACCGCACCGGCCAGATGCGCGGGAATATCGCGGACGACTTAGGATCGTCCAAGACCGCGGGATGCGCCAGCTCCACGTGGTGTCCCAAGGCTTCGAGCAGCTTTCCGGTTTCTTCCACTGCGCGCCGGCACTCCGGATGAAGCGCGCCTTGGACGGCCGGCGGCAGTTCATTCCACAAACCGATCCGCAGTTTTCCTGGATTCGCCCCCACTTCGCTCAAATAGGATCGAGCGGGCGCGGGCGGCGGCATCGGATCGCCAGGTAGCGAGCCGGACGCGAAATCCATGCACGCCGCCAGATCGCGAACCGTGCGCGTCTGGAACCCGTGCACGCTCACCGGCGTCAGCCATTCGTTCGACGGCCACATGTTGACGCGGCCGCGCGTTCCCTTCAGTCCCACCAATCCGCACGCTGCCGAAGGCACGCGGATGGACCCTCCGCCGTCCGAGCCATGCGCAACGGGAACCAGTAGCGCCGCCACCGCCGCGCAAGATCCTCCACTCGATCCACCGGGCGTTCGCTCCAAATCCCAAGGATTATGCGACGCACCCCACGCCAGCGGTTCCGTGGTGGCGACAGCGCCGAATTCGGGCGTATTGGTTCGCCCCAGATTGATGAACCCGGCGGCCTTGATGCGGCGCGCGAGTTCGGTGGTGACGCCGGCGATGTACCCGGCATTCTTCAAAAACCGCGAGCCTTGCGAATCCGGCTCGCCTTCGGTGGTGCAGCCCAGGTCCTTGGTGAGAAACGGGACGCCCGTGAACGGACCCTTCGGCAAATCAACGGCAGACCGGGCTTCTTGGCGAGCTTTCTCGAAGCGTTCCCACACCACCGCGTTCAATTGCGGATTCACTTTCTCGATGCGGCGAATGGCGGCGTCCACCAGTTCGAGCGGCGAGATCTGTCCGCGCCGCACCAGCTCGGCTTGAGTGGTGGCGTCCATGGTGGCGAGGTCAAGAGCGCTGGCCGCGGATGTGTTTACGGTTGACATTTTGTCGATCTCCGGAGCACCATCGTAGCGCGATCCGCCGATTCCGCGCCGACCGCCGCACGGCTCATTGCTTGTAAACCTTTCCATCCTTCATCACGAACCTGACGTGTTCCAGAAGGCTCACATCGCGCAGCGGATCGCCCGCTACCGCGATCACGTCCGCATATTTGCCCGGATGGATGGACCCCAGCTCGTTAGCGCGACCGAGCAGATCGGCGGCGGCCGACGTGGCCGACTGGATGGCTTGCATCGGCGTCATTCCGTACTTCACCATCCAAGCGAATTGCTTGGCGTTCTCGCCGTGAGCGCACACCCCCGCGTCGGTCCCGAAGGACATCTTCAGCCCCGCCTGCACCGCCTTCCGGAAATTGTCGCGTTGAAGCTGTCCCAGCTCGTGGTCGTGCTCCAGGAAATCCAGCGGCATGTTCCCTTTCCGGCCGTCTTCCTGGATGCACTCCTCGTCGTAGATGTCCATGTCCAGATACGTGCCGCGCTGTTTGGCGAGCGCGAGTCCCTCGTCGTCGATCATGGTGGCGTGCTCCACCGACGCGACTCCCGCGCGAATGGCGTTCTTGATTCCTTCCGAGGAGTG
>JBEKHQ010000512.1:0-3650 GCA_050012195.1 Bryobacteraceae bacterium
CGTATTTTCATATGGCCGACGAGGAAGACAATCCGGACCAGCGGGTGACACTGCTGAAAAAGGCCGCGAACCTGGATGTCCGCAACTTCAAGTACTGGGAAGTCCTGGCGCGCGCCGAGATTTTCGCGAAGAACTATCCGGAAGCGCAAAAGGCTTGGGCCGGCGCCGAGCGAGCCGCCAATACCGACGAAGAGCGGGCGCGCATTCATAAAGTGCGCCTGGACGTGGAGCAGGACCGCGGCGATTACGAAGCCGCCGAGCGCAAGAGAATCCGCGAGGAGCGCGAACAGGACATCGCGCGCGTGAAGGCGCAGAGCGAGGCCGCCATTCGCGCGGCCGAGGAGGCTGCCAATAAGAAGCTGAACCCGAACGGCGCCGCTCAGAGGCAAGCCGCGGTTTGGATGGACGAACTGAAAGGCGGCGCGAGCGTCGAAGGCGTGTTCGCGCGACTGGATTGCGTCGGGAGCGCGGCACGGATGGTGATCCAGACCGACGAAGGGAAAACCGTGCAGCTTCTGATTCGCGATCCGGCGGGGGTGGCTCTTTCCGGCGGCGGCGAGAAGACTTTCGGATGCGGCGTCCAATCGTCGTTGCGCCGCGTGCGCGTGGAGTTTAACGCGAAAACCGACGCCAAGCTGCATACCACCGGCGAAGCCACCACCATCGAATTCCGTTGAGGGCCGCGCTTAAGCGATTCCTATTTCGAATCCTCCGCACAGACCCGGAAGCGATCGTCGTTTCGTTCGCCACTGGCGATGACGGTTTGGCGCGGCAAATGTTCGCGGAAATCCAGCGGTTGACGCCGGGGCGGCGCCACTTTTTCGTGACGCCGGATGAGTTTGGATCGAGCTCGACGCTCGCGATTTATCGGCGGCTTCGCAAACGATTTCGTCATTACCGTATCGGCCTGGCGCCGGTGCTGCTGGAAGCGGACGCCCGGTATCGCGCGTTGCGGCGCGCGGCATTTCTGCTTGGTCCCACCAAGATCCTGGCTTACAACCACCGGCTGGAACGGCATCATCTTCGTCCGGGGACATGGATCTCTGCGTGGCTGTTCGTGCGCGGCGTGCCGCTGGATCGGATCTTTCTGCGTCCCCAGTGGCTGGCGCCGTGGAAGCGCGACCGGTCGGTTTATTCGGCCGAAGTCCAGGAATTCGAGGGCCGGCCTTTGTCGGCGCGGCGGCGCAGGATCGCGGTGCTCAGTCCCTATTTCCCTTATCCGTTGTCGCACGGGGGCGCGGTTCGCATCTTTCATTTGCTCCGCGAAATGGGGGAGGAATTCGATATTTTCCTGTTCGCGTTTCGAGATCGGGAGTCCCCCGACGACATCGCGGCGATGCTGGAGCGATGCGCGCGAGTGATCCTGGTTCCGAAGACTCGTTATCGAGAGCCACGCTGGTCGACGCTGCTGCCGCCCGAGGTGCACGAGTTTCGTTCGGCGGCCATGCTGGGCGCGCTGCGGCGCATCCGGAACGAGTATCGGATTGAAGCGGTGCAGGTGGAGTACACCATGCTCGCGCCGTATTCGGGCGACGTGCTGGTGGAGCACGACGTTACCTTCGAACTGTATCGGCAGATCAAGGCGGGGTCGTGGGATCACCGGCGCTGGCGAAGGTTCGAGAGGAAATGGATTAAGCGGTATCGGCGAGTGGTTGTGATGTCGGAACAAGACCGGGCGTTGCTGGCGCGGCCCAACGTGACAGTAATCCCGAACGGCGTGGATCTGGACCGGTTCACGCCGGAAATAGAACGGCCGGGCCGGCGCTTGTTGTTCGTGGGATCCTTCCGGCATTTTCCGAATATCGTCGCCTATCGATTCTTTGCGGAGCAGGTATGGCCTATTCTGCGGCCGCAAATCCCGGAAATCACAGTGACGGTGGTGGCCGGGCCCGATCCGCTGGTTTATTGGCGCGAGCACACCGGGCTGGCGGACTTGCCGGATGTCGAGAGCATCCAAGTGTTGAGCTTTGTCGCAGACGTTCGGCCGTTGTACGGGGAAGCGAACCTGGCGATCGTGCCCACGCTGGCCTCGGCCGGCACGAATCTGAAAGTGCTGGAGGCGCTGGCGATGTGCCGCGCGGTGGTGTCCACTTCGTCCGGATGCGCCGGCTTGGGGCTGGAACACGGCGTCAATGTTTGGATCGCGGATTCGGCGGCAGATTTCGCCGGAGGGATACTGGCGCTGCTCGGCGATGATTCACTGCGCGAGAGAATCGCCGCCGCAGGCCGCGCTCACGCCGAGCAGCATTTCGACTGGAAGCGGATTGGCGCTCGCCAGCGAGGTATGTTGCACGAATTGCTGCCGCCGCGCGTCCAAATCCGGCCAGCGCAGGCGGCCGACCTTTCGCGGATCACGGACATCCAGGCGACGGCGCTCGAAGCCTCACAGTGGCTGTCTCGGGACTACCTTACGTTCGACTGCCACCTCGCGAGCCTGGACGGAAACATCGCCGGGTTCATCGTATCTCGACGCGTCGCCGACCGTGAGCGCGAGATCCTGAATGTTGCCGTGCATCCCGACTTCCGCCGCCTCGGCATTGGTACGGAGCTGCTGCAGGCCGAATGCGCACGCTGGCCAGGGTCGCACTTCCTGGAGGTCCGGGAGTCGAACACCGCCGCTCGGCGGCTGTACGAGCGATTGGGCTTCGAAGTGATCGGCACGAGACCGGGGTACTACGAGAATCCGCCGGAGACAGGTATTGTCATGAGGATTTTTTCATGATAATGTCACAATTGCAGGGGGCCATCGGTGACCCTCCGCTAGACGAATGCATTCGATCAACTATCCCACCGAGCAAGTCAACCCTACCGACTCGGCGTGGCAACCTCACAAAGGAGAAAAAGCCCTGATGGAGAACACGCAGGATGAACTTAAGGCGCACCTGATGAAGACGGACGAAGAGTTTCGCCGTCTGGCCGAAGAACACGCGGCGTATCACGTCCAGCTTGAAGCGCTGGAAGCTAAACCGCATCTGACTCCCGAGGAGGAGTTGGAAGAACATCGGCTCAAGAAGGTGAAACTTCGGCTGAAAGATCAGATGAACGCGATCATCAGCCGGTCCCGGGCGCACGTAGCCTGACATTGGGTGCGCGCAACAGAAGCAAACGGACCCGATCCTAGTTACTGGATCGGGTTTTTCATTTTGCCGATTCGAATCCAGCCGATTGCAGGAGGAAACCCAGCTTCGCGCCATCCGAGGGGGCGATATATGGATTTGCGACTTCCATCTTGACCACCGTGAAGCCATTCGAGGGGATCCATTTCGGGGGGACAGGCTCTCGAAAAATCTGCTGTCCGGGAAGGTTGTAGCGGACCTGGTCCAACAGGCGATCATTGATGTAGAAACGGATGGTCACCGGTCCGGTCTTCTCGAAGGTCTGTCCCGGAAGATAGAACCACACCCTGTAGGCGTAAGCGACCGACGGCTTCAACGCGAATTTGAGCTGGGGAGCGTCGAGGGTCCAATATGCTTCCGCGTGCGGTTCCCCTGTGAGGACGTCGGCCACGTAAAAGGCATCCTGGTCCTCGCGGCCGACCACCAGCATCTCGCCGCCGGCCGGCTGGCCAGTCTTTTCATCGAGCAGCATGTGAAGACGAACACTGCGCGCGGTGTTGGAATGATCCATTTCGCGATAACGTCCGCCTTCGT
>JBEKHQ010000513.1:0-3649 GCA_050012195.1 Bryobacteraceae bacterium
ACTGGTACAACAAAAAACAATAAAGATTCATACTCTAAAAAACACCTCATAAAAACCCTAATTCTACTGCTACCAGAAGGCCGTTCATATTCCGCTGTCTCCGGAAGCGCAGATCGAAGCCTCCACGCTGATGCTTTCGTCCAACAACATTCTGTCTCCCGCGCACGGCGCGCCTATCGCGGTGCCGACGCAGGACATGGTGCTGGGCTTGTATTACCTCACCAAAGCTCGCCCCGGCACCAAGGGCGAAGGCCGGACTTTCGCGTCCACCGACGACGTCTTGATCGCGCTCGAAATGGGCGAAGTGGAAACGCTCACTCCCATCAAGCTCCGCTACACCGGCCGCGTAATCGACCTGATGAAGGCGTTCGACAACCAGAACGTCATCCATACCGAGCCCATCGAATTCATTAAGCAGTACATGGACACCACCGTCGGGCGCGTGATTCTGAACGACGTGCTGCCCGACGAGATGCCTTTCGTCAACGGCCTGCTCAAGAAGAAAGGCCTTTCGCAACTGGTGCAGTATGCTTATCTAAAGTTCGGCTTGCCCGTTACGGTGGGCATGCTGGACGAGGTGAAAAAGCTCGGTTTCCTGTACGCCACCCGCGCCGGTATCTCCATCGGCATCGACGACATGGTGGTGCCGGGCGAGAAAACCAAGCTGGTGCGCGACGCCGAAAAGGCCGTGATCGAGGTCACGCAGCAATATCAGGAAGGCGCCATCACGCAGGGCGAACGCTACAACAAGATCATCGAAATCTGGTCGAAGGTCACCGAAAAGGTCTCGGACGAAATGTTCAAGTCCATGGAAGAGGATGACCGCACCGGCCGCTATCTCAATCCGATTTACATCATGGCCGACTCGGGCGCCCGCGGATCGAAACAGCAGATCCGCCAGCTCTCCGGGATGCGCGGCCTGATGGCCAAGCCGTCCGGCGAAATCATCGAGCAGCCCATCACCGCCAACTTCCGCGAGGGTCTGGACGTGCTGCAATACTTCATCTCCACGCACGGCGCGCGCAAAGGCTTGGCCGACACCGCTCTGAAAACGGCCGACTCCGGCTACCTCACCCGCCGCCTTTGCGACGTGGCCCAGGACGTCATCGTCACCGAAGACGATTGCGGAACCGGCGACGGCATCTACGTCGAACCCATCATCGAATCGGGCGAAATCATCGAGCCGTTGCGCGACCGCATCGTCGGCCGCGTCGCTCTCGAAGACCAGCACGATTATGAAGGCAACCTGATCGTCGGTCTCAATCAGGAGATCACCGAGGATCTAGCCGGCGCGATCCAGGCGGCCGGCATCGAGCGCGTCAAGATCCGCTCGGTGCTGACTTGCGAATCCAAGCGCGGCGTTTGCCAGCTCTGTTACGGCCGCAATCTTGCCACCGGCCGCATGGTGGAACGCGGCGAAGCGGTCGGCATCATTTCCGCGCAATCCATCGGCGAACCGGGCACGCAGCTTACCATGCGAACGTTCCACGTCGGCGGCACCGCCACCGGATCGAGCGAGCAATCCCGCCAGGACGCCAAGTCGGACGGGTTCGTGAAATTCCTGAACGTGGCTACGGTCAAAAACGCCAAGGGCGAATTGATCGCGATGAACCGCAACGGCATTATGGCCATCATCGACGAAAAGGGCCGCGAGAAGGAACGCTACCCGGTGGTGTACGGCGCGCGCGTGTTGTTCGACGACGGCGCGAAAGTCAAGAACAACGCCATCCTGCTGGAGTGGGATCCCTACACGTTCTCGATTCTCACCGAGGTCAGCGGGAAGGTCCATTTCAAGGATCTTTCCGAAGGCATCACCCTGCAGGAGCAGGTGGACGAAATCACCGGTATGTCGCAGTGGGTGGTTACCGATTCGCCCGACGAAAAGCGCATCCCCACCGTCATCATCCGGCCCGAAGGCGGCGCGCGCTCCGATGAGCGCCGGTATCTGATGCCCACTCACGCTCACCTCATGGTGAACCATGACGATCTGGTCCACGCCGGCGACGTGCTCGCCAAGATCCCGCGCGCCACCACTAAGACCAAGGACATCACCGGCGGTCTGCCGCGCGTGGTGGAGCTGTTCGAAGCTCGCAAGCCGCGCGAAACGGCCATCATCGCCGAGATCAACGGCGTGGTGCGCTACGGCGAAGTCGCCAAGGGCATGCGCAAGATCAGCATCACCGCCGACGACGGCGAGCAGAAGGATTACAACATCCCGCGCGGCGTGCACATCAACGTCCAGGAAGGCGAGCGCGTGAAGGCGGGCGATCCTTTGATGGACGGCCCGCGCAATCCGCACGACATCCTGGCCGTGCTCGGCGAGAAGGAACTGCAGAAGTACCTGGTGAACGAGATCCAGGAAGTCTACCGTCTGCAGGGCGTCAACATTAACGACAAGCACCTGGAAGTCATCTCGCGGCAGATGATGCGCTGGGTGAAGGTGGATGACATCGGCGACACCGAGTTCCTGCCTGAAGAGGTGGTGGACAAGTTCAAGTTCCGCGAAGAGAACGCTCGCGTGGTGGATGCGGGCGGCCGTCCGGCCACCGGAAAACCGGTGCTGCTGGGTATCACCAAGGCGTCGCTGTCAACCGATTCGTTTATCTCGGCCGCGTCCTTCCAGGAAACCACGCGCGTGCTCACCGAAGCCGCCATTAACGGCAAGGTGGATTACCTGCGGGGTCTCAAGGAAAACGTGATCATGGGCCGGTTGATTCCGGCCGGCACCGGCATGGAATACTATCGCCACGTGAAGATCGCGGGCGAAGACGTGGTGGAGGAAGAGCCCATCGCGGAGGAAGTATCGCTGGCCGGCGACCTGGGCGGTTACGAGGACGAAGCTCGCAGCGTCTACGCGGGCGGCCTGACCGAAGAGCCGGGGGAAGAAACGCTGGCCGAATAATCAGGCGGTATCGGAGGATTGAGGCGGGCCTTGCGGCGTCCGCCTTTTTTGTTAGTGGAGGAGTAGAAAGACCAGGAAGCAAAGCACAGCGAGACACGCGACCTCAAGTAGCGTCGGTTTCGCTATCGTCGCCTTAATGATCCGAGCAATATCAAAAGAGATCATCAAATATCGAGCTCCTCAACTGGGACTCCGCGCTTTCGCACGGCTTCGCGAATCGCGTCGTTGACCTCGTGGTCGAAAGCAGCCTGCTCGAACGAGGGGAAGACCAGAAATCTATAATCAAAGGACGACGTACTAGTGTCATCTTTTAATTCGCTCCACAAGTAGACCACCACTTGGGCCTTGGCCGTAATCGCAACCGCATAGGCGCGGAACATAAAGCCATCACCGCTGAGCCGCAAAGGCTTCTCGGGAGGGAGAATCCACTTTCCACGAAAGGCTTTCCTCTTTGGGAGATTGTTATCGTCGCTATCGTCAAATTCAACTTCGATGCGTCCGAAACCCGCAGCTTCGGCGGCCTCAGCCTCTTTGATCATGATGTACTCCTTCAGCGCCTTTAGGATCACCGGGGACAGTCGGTCACTAGCCCACCGCCGGGCCTTTTCCCAGGTTTCGGCTTGATCGTCCGGAAGATAGATCGTCTTATTCATTATATGCGTGTACCAATTGGTTCAAGCATACCAAGCATTCAATGGCCTGGTCAAGGGATTTAGTTACCAGTGGATTTCGTGTTACACTGTTCCT
>JBEKHQ010000514.1:0-3643 GCA_050012195.1 Bryobacteraceae bacterium
CTCTTGGCTGCGGTCGGAGCGATTTCGGCCTTGGTGTCGAAATTCACCGTTGTGGTAGTGCGGACCGAGGACAAACCGTCTAGCGCCGGCGAGACAAGCACCAAGGTATAGTTTAGTTCCCCACGCCGACCTCAGTCACTTGCCTATTCTTGGTGCTCCAACCGAACTGTCTGCGAAAATAGGCTCCTTTAATCAGGGATTTAGGAAACTAGCTCTGCTTCACACTTCCCGCTCAAGTGCTGCCGCGCCCTCGATGTAGATCTAGCGGGCTGTATAATGCCTCCGATGAAGAATCTATTTCGCAGGATTATCCTCATCGCGTCGCCGATATTCTTACTGAGCGCCGGCTGCGCCAAGCGAGCCGCGCTAAATTCCAATCCTCCCGTGCCACCCCCGGCCGAACTCCGAGCATCCGCGCCGACGGATCGAGAGGAGCCTAACCTGCCGCCCGAGCGCCCGGCGGGAAGTTGCAAATCGGTAAACGGATTTCCCGATCCCGCGTGCACGCCGGGCGAAACCGACCCGAAGGTCGCGCAAAACAACATCCAGACGACTATTTGTGTTTCCGGCTACACGGAGAAGGTTCGACCTCCCGCAACCTATACCGACGCGCTAAAGGTCCAACAGATTCGCGAATATGGATATCCCGACACCAACGTCGCCGGTTACGAGGAAGACCATTTCATCCCGTTGGCGATCGGCGGCAACCCAACCGATCCGAGGAATCTGTGGCCGGAGCTGGGCCCTTCGCCCAACCCAAAGGATCGCGTCGAGGATGAACTCAAGCGTCTGGTGTGTTCCAACAAGATGACGCTCGACCAGGCTCGGCAACGGATTCGCTCCAACTGGAAGACCGCCGTCAAATGAGCCCCGGAGCCTTTCTGTTGACCATCAGAGCATTCCCATCATCACTATTGGCTGCCGCGAACCGCTCTATACCTTTTGCACCCGGCGCAGCGTGTAAATCTCGGAGTGAATATTCCCGGTCTTCAGCTTCTTCCAATCGTCATTGACATGGATCAGTTTTCCGCTAATGTGGTTGGACTCCTCGGACGCTAGAAACAACGCAAGCTGGATCTGTTTTTCGGGCGCCACGCCTCCGGTGCGGCGAACCTCCATGGCCTCCTCGGTTTCCTTCCAACCCGCCCGTTCGCCGGCGCGAAGAATCTCATCGGTCATGTGGGTGTAGGTGGCGCCGGGCTCCATGCAGTTGATTTGGATGTTGTGGTCGCGGACCTCCTCGGCGACGGTCTCCACCAGGCGCACGACGGCCGCCTTGCACGCGGCGTAGACGGAGAGGTTGGGACGCGCGGCGGTTGAGCCAGGACCACTCAGCACGACGATCTTGCCCGAGCGCCGTTCCACCATATGAGGCAGCACCGCCCGGCAGGCGTGCATGACGCCGATGAGATTAGTGTGAACGGTTTCAACCCAGATCTTGGGTGACTGTTCGACGAAAGGCCCGACAGCGCCCGGCACCGCCGCCGCGCAAATCAGGACCTGCACCTCGCCATAGTGGACCCGCATGCGGTCCACTGCGGCGCTGACCTGTTCGAAGTCGGTGACGTCGGCGCGGATGCGCAGGGCATTGCCGCCGGCGTGTTCGATTTCCAGGTGCGCGAGGTCCAGCTCCGCTTTGCTGCGCGCCAGCAGCCCCACGCGGTTGCCCGCGCCGGCGAAACCGATCGCCAGCCGCTTGCCGATGCCTCGCCCGGCGCCCGTGACCAGTACGCCGGCGTTTGTCAGATTCGGCACATTTCGAAATCCTTCCCATCCAAGTTAGTACAAAACCTAGTTGGCCGGCGGCGCATGTTTTTGACGGTACATGGACTCATCCACCCGCTGGAACATTTGCTCCCAGGTTTCGTCGGCGATGTGCTCGGCGATTCCAACCGAGACGTTCATGTTCACTGTGATCCCGCGCTGCTCCACCGTCACTCGATAGAGGCCGTTCAGGCATTCGACGATCTGGCCGGATCGGGCGCGCCCCGGCTCCAAGCCGCAATCCAAGATGACGACAAATTCGTCGCCGCCCCAGCGGCACACGAAGTCGCGCTTCCGCACTTGCGCGTTGAGCCGAGCGCTTACCTGCTTCAAGATCTCGTCTCCGCAGAGATGGCCGAACTGGTTGTTGACATTTCCCAGGCCGTCCAAATCGAACAAGAGCACGCAGAACTCTTGCTGCGACTGGATACGGCCCGCGAGCTGGCGTTCGAATTCGCGACGATTGGCGACGCCGGTCAGCGCGTCGCGGGAGGCCAGCAGTTCCGCTTGGCGCAATTGTTGCCGGAATTCGCGGATCTGCTCGCGTAACTGGGCGAAGGCGTCGCGCGAGTCGAGTTCAATGGATTCGGCGAAGCCCCGCAGCTTCGCTGCTTGCCCCGCCATCGAGTTGAAGTCGCGCGATTCGACGGCCTTTTCCATGTGATCGACGAAATCCAGGAGATGTTCCACATAACCGACGTTGCGCGCCGAACGCGTGTCTTCGTTTCGAGCCACCAGGGCGAGCGCGCCCGTTAATTCGTCCGCGAGAGACCGCGTGTGGCGCTGCGCGCGCGCGGCGAAGGATTGCAAGGCCTGGAGCAGCGTATCGCGGCTCTCCTCGAGAGTCTTGACGCCGGCGTCGAATGTGATTCTGGCGCGCAAGCGGGTCAACTGCTGGTGACAGCCGTCGCCGATCTCCGGAAAAACGGCCGCGATGGTTTCGGCGATGGCTGTGATGGAGGCCAGGTAGCAATCCAGCGCAATCTGGAAAGAAGCGTTGCTTCCGTCGTCGGGGGCCGGCGGACGTTCCGGCGAGCTCATACGAGGGTCGGCGGTCACTCGCCTTTCGGGGCTGCGGCGTCGGGGGCCGCGGGGGGCGCCTTGCGGTCGTAGCCGTCCTGATAGGCTTCCACGCCCATGGATGGCACCAGGATCTTGATCACTTTGCGGTTATCGTCCACCCAGAAGTCCAGACTGACGGCCTGGCCTTGCGGGGTCTTGCCGCTGCCATTAAGGTGATTCAGCACCTCGGTTTTTCCGCCGCCGAACTCCACCGGTTCCCGGCCCTTGAAAACCACCGTCGCGGGGACTTCGCCCTGGTTTAACACGTAGACCATAAATTGTTGCGGGTCTTGATTCTTCAATTCGGCGCGCATAGCGAGCAGGCTCCAGGGATACAGGGGCAATTGCGCGTTAACGACAATCGCATCCGAGTGGACGCTGTCCTCCTTGATCTGCGGGCCCTGGCCGGTGTCCACTTCGTTCCTGGCCTTGCCGTCGGCGAACGTGATCTTGCCGTTCATCTGGATCTGGCCGAGCTTCGCTTTGGCGTCGGCTTCGATCAGTTGATACTTGTCGGTGGTCACCACTTTGAACTGCTGGATATCGACCTTCATGGGGCCGATGGCGGCGGTGCCCGATCCGTCGAGCTCGATCTTGCCATCGGCGCGCGTAACCGAATACGTCTCGGAACCCATCGGCTTACCGGCCATGTAGATGGTCAACTTGCCATTCATCGTTCCGGTCGCCGGGGGCAGGGAAGTCGCGGCCGCTCTGCCAGTCACCGGGGCTTCTTTCTTCAAAAGCGCCTGGATTTCAGCGGGCGGATCAAACGTGCCGGCGGGCAGATTGGCGTTGAATTCGACGCTCTGCACCGTGA
>JBEKHQ010000515.1:0-3639 GCA_050012195.1 Bryobacteraceae bacterium
GGACGGCTCGGCCATTGAGATGGCGAGCCGCGCGGCCCATGGTTTGAATGAGCGAGCCGAAGGACCTGAGGAAGCCTTCCTTATCGGCATCCAAGATCGCGACCAGCGAGACTTCCGGCAGGTCCAAGCCTTCTCGCAATAGATTGATACCCACCAGCACGTCGATTTCGCCGCGGCGCAGGTCGCGCAGTATCTTCATACGGTCCAGCGCGCCGATTTCGGAATGCAGATAGGCGCATTTCACGCCCACTTCGGTGTAGTATTCCGCCAGATCCTCGGCCATGCGCTTGGTGAGCGTGGTGACCAGCACGCGCTCGTTGCTTTCGACGCGCCGGCGGATTTCGTGCAGCAAGTCGTCCACTTGCCCCTTGATCGGGCGCACTTCCACCTGCGGGTCCACCAAGCCGGTGGGTCGAGTGATCTGCTCCACCACTACGCCGGCCGATTTCGTCAACTCATAAGGCCCGGGCGTGGCCGAAACATAGACCACCTGATTTGCGCGATTCTCGAACTCCTCGAAAGTGAGCGGCCGGTTGTCGAGCGCGCTCGGCAGGCGGAAGCCGTAGTTCACCAGAATGTTCTTGCGCGAACGGTCGCCGTGGTACATGCCTTGCAACTGGGGAATGGTCTGGTGGCTCTCGTCGATGAAGATCAGGTGATCGTGCGGCAAATAATCGAGCAGCGTGGGCGGCGCTTCGCCGGGCAGGCGTCCTGAAAAATGGCGCGAATAGTTTTCGATCCCATGGCAGTATCCAATCTGGCGGATCATCTCGAGATCGAACATGGTGCGCTGCTGCAGCCGCTGCGCCTCCACCAGCTTGCCTTGCTTTTCGAGTTCCGGCTGCCATTCGTTCAACTCGCGCTCGATACTGGCGAGCGCCCGCTCGCGCGATTGCGGCGTCATCACGTAATGCGTCTTGGGATAGATGGGGAGCCGCAGGTAGGTCTGGCGCACCTGGCCGAGCAGAGGATCGATTTGGCTCAGGCTGTCGATCTGATCGCCCCACAGTTCGATGCGATAGGCGTGATCGTCGTAGGTGGGAAAAACTTCGATGACGTCGCCCCGAACGCGAAACGTCCCGCGCGTGAAGTTGTGATCGTTGCGTTCGTACAAGATTTCGACGAGTTTCGACAATATTTGCTGGCGCGAGATCTTCTGGCCCTTTTCCAGCATCAGCAACATGCCGTAGTAGGCTTCCGGCGAACCGAGACCGTAGATGCAACTGACGCTGGCGATGATGACGCAATCGCGCCGCTCGAACAGCGAGCGCGTGGCGGAGAGGCGGAGCTTATCCAGCTCGTCGTTGATGGTGGCTTCCTTTTCGATGTAAATGTCGCCGGAGGGAAGATAGGCCTCCGGCTGGTAGTAATCGTAATAGCTGACGAAGTATTCCACCGCGTTGCCGGGGAAGAACGTTCTGAACTCGTGGTAGAGCTGCGCGGCCAGCGTTTTATTGTGCGCCAGCACCAGCGCCGGCCGGCCGGTCTGCTCGATTACCTTGGCCATGCTGAAAGTCTTGCCGGAGCCGGTGACACCGAGCAGCACTTGATGCTGTTCGCCCTCCAGCACACCCCGAAAAAGCTGGTCGATAGCGGTCGCCTGATCTCCGCGAGGCTGGTAGTCGACCCCCAGATGAAATCCCATACACTTTCAGGATAGCTGGGCTGTCCAGTTACTGTTCGTTTTCCTTCTTGGGCGCGAATTCGGTGGAGAGCCGCTGGGCTTGCGCAATTTGTCCGGGCTTGAGCTTCTTGGCGATCAGGTCGCGCTGCGACGTGCATCCGCTGTCGCCCTTCGCGGCGCAGATGTTGAGCCACTTGTAGGCTTGCACGTAGTCGCGCTTAACGCCCTTGCCGGAGCCATACATGGCGCCGAGATTGTGTTCCGCCTTCTCGTAATCCTGTTCGGCGGCTCGGCGGAACCAATTGGCGGCCTCGGAAAAGTCCTGCGGGACGCCTTTGCCGTCATAGTACAGAAGCCCCAGGTTAAACTGAGCGCCGCTGTCGCCTTGATCGGCCAATGCGCGCCATTCCTTGGCGGCGGTCACATAATCACCCTGCTGATAGGCCGTGAGGGCTGCGGCGAAGTCGGCTGCCGGCGCATGGATAGCGATGGCTAGCGATAGGACGAGAAACGCGGAGCTGGTGCGCATAAACACATCCTCCTCCAGTATTGAAGCATATCCCCGCGCAGGCGTTTCATCCTTCTTCGGTGAGGAAGGGCACGGTCTCGGCAAGGAACACGTCCAGGCGGTCGTGATGGACCCAGTGACCCGCCCCCGCCACCTTGACCAGCCGATGATTTTTGATGACCGAGGCGCGGCCGTCGACGTCCGGGTCCGGCGCCCAGCTTTCCATGCCCCAAAACAGCAGCACCGGACAGGCGATCTGGGAAAGAATCGTGCGCATGTCCTCCCGGTCGTATCCGTAAGGCGCGAAGTTACGGGCGTAATTGTCGAATTTCCAGATTAACGATCCATCCGCGTTCCAGTTAGTGCCGTGCAGGGTAAGATGGCGGGCGACCTCGTCGGAGAGGCGCGGATTGGCTTCTTTCATGCGCGCGACCGCGGCGTCCAGGTTTGGATAGGTGCGCGGCTCGCGCCGCTCAGTTTGGCGAACGGCCTCGATCCATTTTCGAATGCGGTCCGGTGCAGGGCTATAGAACGACGCTGGCGGGCCGAGCCCTTCGATGGCCACGGCCTTCTTCACGCGGTCCGGATAAATACCGGAATACACCAGCGTGATGATGCCGCCGAGGGAATGCCCGACGATGTAGATGGGAAAATCGTCGATCACGTCGGCCAAGGCCGAGAGATCGAGGACGTGCTCGCCGATGCTGTAGAGCGCGCCCGGCGCCCAGGCGCTGTTGCCGTGGCCGCGCAGATCGATGGCGTAGACGTGAAAATGCTCGCGTAGTGAGCGCGCCACCCAATCCCAATTGCGGGCGTGATCCAGGCCGCCATGCACCAAAATCAGCGACGGTTTGCCGTCCTGGCCCCAGTCCCAGAACTGGAGTTTCAGGCGATGGGAATAGTAGAAGTGAGAGACCGGTTCCAATTCACCTATTGTAGATGCACAACCGCACGGGCGCGATGCGTTCGCGTGAAAATGGTTGTCCGAGCGTTGTCAGGGCCGCAGCAGCGCCGCCTGCTCGCGCACTTCGGCGTGATGGCGGACGTCGATGCCCTTGATCAGGAACAGGACGTCTTCCGCGATATTGGTGGCGTGATCGGCGATGCGCTCCAGATTATGAGCGATGAACATCAGGTCCACGGCGCGGGGGATGGTGGTGTTTTGCTCCTGCATGAACGCCACCAGCTCCTTGTAGACGGCATCGCGCAAGTGGTCCACCTCGTCGTCGGAGATCAACACGCTGCGCGCCAGCGCTTCGTCGCGCTTCACCAGCGCATCCAGGCTTTTGCGCACCATGGTTTCGGCCAGCCCCGCCATTCTGGGGATATCGATCAACGGCTTAACGGCGGGCTCGCGCATCAGCGACATGGCTCGCTCGGTGATATTGACCGCCAAATCGCCCATGCGTTCCAGGTCTCCGTTGATCTTGATTACGGCGGTGAGAAAGCGCATGTCACGGGCCATGGGTTGATAAAGCGCCAGCAGGCGCGTGGCGAACTCATCCAC
>JBEKHQ010000516.1:0-3633 GCA_050012195.1 Bryobacteraceae bacterium
CGAAAAAAGCCCAGCCATTGCCCGGGAATCGCGACGTGTCCTTCACTTCCGCTTCGACGCCCATCCGATCCGTCTGATAGTGCCCGCCATTGTTGATCGAACCGTGGCTCACCGACGACCGGGCCTCGAGGATGAACATGGTCTTCTCCGGCCATTTTCCGGTTTGTAGGAACGCGCGATATGCTACAGGCGTGACAAAAACGTTGTCGAACATCGGGTTACTATCGGGATTTTCTTTGCCGATCGGGCCGTACGTCATCCCCAAGCCGGAACTCAGGTAAATCCATTCGCGATAATCCGGGGGAGTCAGCAATTGGTTGTCGGGCGTGAACTGCGGCGAGCCGGAATCGGGCGTGACGGCGGTCTGCTGCGCCATCAATCCCACTACGAGAGTCGCCGCGAGCGCGAGGTGGATTCCTGTCCGCATGGCGACTACTATTGTCGCCGAACAGCGTCCGTAACAGTTGTCACATAGAGTTTCGCTGGATGTGATAAGCTAACGCTGCTCATGAAACTGCCTATTGAGTTAGACGCTCCGATCTGCAAAAACCTGGCCGAAGCCTCCAGCCGCGAATGGCTCGAGACCAACGACATCGGGGGATTCGCCTCTTCCTCCATAATCGGCCTGAACACGCGCCGCTATCACGCGCTCCTCGACGCGGCCATTCACCCGCCCGTGGGCCGCTTTGTCCTGCTCTCTAAAGTGGAAGAGACGCTCGTTTTGAACGGCCAGCGTTTCGATTTGGGGGCCAATCAGTACACCGGCACTACCTATCCCCAAGGGTATCTGCTGCTCGATTCTTTCCGCCTGGATCCGTTTCCCGTCTTCACCTATCGCGTGCAGGACATCGCGATCGAAAAGTCCGTATTTCTCGTCCAAGGCGAAAACACAGTCGTGATTCGGTACAAGCTGCTAGGCGATCTGGCCAGCCGCTCGTGCGAACTCGAGGTGCGCCCGCTGATCGCTTTCCGCGACTATCACAGCACCACGCACGCCAACGACGGGATTCGCCGCGACGTGGATCAGAGTCCCGGCATGGCCACGGTCACGCCCTACCCAGGCCTTCCCAGCCTGCACTTCGCGCACGACGCGGAATCCGTCGATCCTTCGGGATTCTGGTTCTACAATTTCGAATACGAAATCGAACGCGAACGCGGGCTCGATTTCATCGAGGATCTCTACAGTCCGTTCCTGCTGCGCTTCAATCTCGCGCGCAACCCCGCGGGCTCGGTCATCGCATCCACCGCGAGTCACGAGATCTCTGAAGCGCTGCCGCTACAGAACCAGGAGACCCAGCGACGCGCCAAAGTGGCGGGCGCGGCCCCGGCCGGCGATGCGTTCGCGCGGCTACTGACCGCGGCGGCCGACCAGTTCCTGGTGGCGCGCGGCGCTCAGAAAACCGTGATCGCGGGCTATCCCTGGTTCGGCGATTGGGGCCGCGACACCATGATCTCGCTGCCCGGGCTCACGCTGGTGACGGGCCGTTTCGAAGACGCCCGAAACCTTCTGCGTGCTTTCGCCCGCAGCATCGATCAAGGCATGCTGCCCAATCGCTTTCTCGAAGTCGGAGAAGCGCCCGAATACAATACCGTGGACGCCACGCTGTGGATGTTCCATGCCGTCTCCGAGCTCCTGCATTATTCGCGCGATTACGATTTCGTCCGCTCAGAAATGTACGCTCCGCTGGCCGACATCATCGCCTGGCACGAACGCGGCACGCGCTATGGAATACACGCCGAATCCGACGGCCTGCTGCATGCGGGCGAACCGGGCGTGCAACTCACCTGGATGGATTCCAAGATCGGCGATTGGGTGGTGACGCCGCGCACCGGCAAGCCCGTGGAAATCCAAGCGCTCTGGTACAACGCCTTGCGGGTGATGGAACATCTGGCGCGGGAGTTCGGCGACGGGGAAAAATCCAAACATTACGCGGAGATCGCCGACCGCGCTCGCTCCCGTTTCGCTCAGCTATTCTGGAACCAGGCCGACGGCGGACTTTTCGACTGCGTGACGAACGGCCAAGGCGACCGTTCCATCCGGCCCAACCAGATCTTCGCCGTGAGTCTCCCGTATCCGCTGCTATCGGACGATCAGGCTTTGCGCGTGGTGGAGGTGGTGGAGAAGGAACTGCTCACGCCTTATGGCCTGCGGTCGCTTTCTCCCCGCGATCCCGCCTACAAACCGCATTACGGCGGCAACGGGTTCTCTCGCGATAGCGCCTACCACCAGGGCACGGTTTGGCCATGGCTGATCGGTCCGTTCCTGACGGCTTATGTGAAGGTGCATGGAGGCAGCGAACAGGCGCGCCGGCGCGCCGACGAATTCCTAAATCCGCTGCGCGATCACATGTCGCAAGCTGGATTGGGCCACATCTCCGAAGTGTTCGACGCCGACCCGCCGCACCACCCAGGCGGCTGCTTCGCCCAAGCCTGGAACGTGGCGGAAATCCTGCGCGCTTACATGGAAGACGTCAAGGGCAAGACAGCCGGCGAGGAGCGCGGGCGCTCTACCGGAGTCTAGCGGGAGCTTCTTTCATCAACGTCGCGACCAGTTCGCCCGCGGGCAGTTCGCGCGACCGCGCAACGCCCTGCCCAGCCCAGAGCGACAAGAATTCGGGATTGCCCTGCGCCGCCGACGCCAAGCGCATGGTCCGCGTCAACGCATTTTGGACCGGATAGGGCAGAATCATATCTTCCTTCCCGCTGACTTTCTTAATGAATGTATTCAACAGGCCCCGCGCCGGACGGCCGGAATAGGCGCGCGTGATCACGGTGGTGTCGCTCGATGCGAGTTCAATGGCGCGCTTGTATGGCGCCGACGCTCCCGATTCCGGGCAGCGCAAAAATGCCGTGCCGAGTTGAGCCGCGATCGCGCCGTTCTCCAGCATGAAGGAGAGATCCCGGCCGTCCATGATTCCTCCCGAAGCAATCACGGGAGCGAAGCTTGCAATGCCTCGCACCAGTTCGATGGTCGGGACCATCGCGTCCTCGAACGGCACGGCGAAGGTGCCGCGATGCGCTCCGGCTTCCGCGCCCTGCGCGACAATCGCATCCGCCCCGGCTTCCACCCACAATCGCCCTTCGTCGATGGTAGTCGCCGTTCCGAGAATCGCGATTCCGCGCGCGCGAAGACTGCTGATTCGCTGGCGATCCGGGATTCCAAACGCGAAGCTGAACACCGCCGGCCGCGCTTCCAAGACGGCTTGGAACCCATCCGGGAACGGATCCTTCCGCGGCGTCGGAGCTACGGGAGGCGGCAGACCGAGCTCTTTGTGGATCTCGCTGAGAATCGCCAGCATCGGGCCAGGATCGACAGCGCGTTCTTCGCCGCCGCCAGCAAATAAGTTGATGCTGAATGGCCGATCGGTAAGCGCCCGAGTGCGCCGCACGGCTTCTGTGATTTCGTCGGGCGCGAGATAGGCGGCCGCTAACGAGCCAAATCCGCCCGCGTTCGATACGGCGGCGGCCAATTCCGGCGTGCTCGGCCCGCCGGCCATCGGAGCGAGAACGACTGGGTGGCGGATGCCTAGTCGTTCGAGAAATCCGTCAACGCCCACGGCAAGCCTCCCTCAATCATGGTAAAGGATAAGCGGCGGACGACCATAGTTTTGGCAGCGCTCTATAATCAAGGTG
>JBEKHQ010000517.1:0-3620 GCA_050012195.1 Bryobacteraceae bacterium
CCTTATATCGTTCCGCCCACGCGCGGACGAAGGGAATAGAACGCAGGCAATTGATGCAGGAGTAAGTCCAAAAATCCACCAGGACGACATGACTCTTGAGCTGATCGCGATTCAATGGCGGGGAATTGACCCATGCAACCGCGCCGGAAAGATCCGGTATCGTTTGTGGCCCCGCCGCGGCGCCCGGCGCCGTCGAGGACATCATCATCATCGCGCCTGGGTTCTTCTGCTGAGTGCTTTGAGGCTGAACATCCGCATGAAAGCGGTCAATCAGCGATTGTTCCAGCCCCGACGTGCTCGCGAGCGACACTTGCGTCAACAAGCCCCGATCCAGGCCGAACGCAATGGCTGCCACGCCCGCCAAGACGGCAACGCCCAAAGCGCGCCGTATCCAGACTTCAGCTTTTAGCGATCGCTTGAGCGCGGCGAACATCCGGCCGCCCGCCAGCAGCGCGACCGCCAATGAAGCGGCGGCGCCCGCGGCGTAGGCAAGCAGCAGGAACGCGCTACGTTCGCCGACGCCCTGGAGTGCTGCGCCGGTGAGGATCAAGCCGAGAATCGGTCCGGCGCACGGCGCCCAGAGCAGTCCCGTAGCGATGCCTAGGAACAGGGATTGGAAAGGGCTGGAATTGTCGGGAGAGTTTGATGGCTGCGCGAGGCGGCTGCCGAGTTGAACGAAGGGGCGGGAAAGTCGATCGGCCAAGGCCGGCCATAACAGGGTCAATCCGAAGACAGCCACCACGACTAGAGAAGCGTCGCGGCCGTATTGATTGGCTCGCACAACCCAAGCGCCGCCGACAGTTGCGATGGCGGCAAATCCCGCGAAGGTGATGGCCATGCCGGCCAGCAATGGGAGCCCGCCCTTGCGGAACGGCTGATCCGCTCTGGCAAACACGAACGGGAGGACCGGCAGAATACACGGGCTGATGATGGTGAGAACGCCACCCAGAAACGCTAGAACGAGCAGTATCGCCATGAGATTCTCTTCACTGTCTCGTAGTATGGACTCTGTCCAGTATAAACGCCAGCAGCGCCACCCGGTGATATTATAAGAGGTGCGGAACGGAGCAAATAGCAATGGCAAAACCAATGGTACGTTTCACTCGAGTTCTTCGAAGGGCTGGCCTAACGAGTCTCGTTGCCTGCCTCGCATTGGGGGCGGCCACGCTGCCAGGTCCCGTAATCGACGAGAACCGATCCGAGAAGAAGCAGGAAACGGTGGTTCTCGCGGGCGGATGTTTCTGGGGAGTGGAAGCGGTCTTTGACGCGGTGAAGGGAGTTTCCAGCGCGGTTTCCGGATACGCGGGCGGCAGCAAAAACACCGCGCACTATGAAATCGTGAGCACTGGCACAACGGGCCATGCGGAGTCCGTTCAAGTTACCTTCGATCCTTCGCAAGTTTCCCTCGGGCAGCTTCTAAAGATCTATTTTTCGGTGGTTCACGATCCGACGGAATTGAACCGACAGGGTCCGGATACGGGCACGCAATACCGCTCGGAGATTTTCTATACCAGCGACGAGCAAAAGCGCGTGGCGGAGGCGTACATCGAGCAGTTGAGCAAAGCCAAGGTGTTCCGAACGCCGATCGTCACGAAGGTGGCTCCGCTGCAAGCCTTCTACGCGGCCGAAGACTATCATCAACATTTCGTGGCAAAGAACCCGCACCAAGGTTACGTCGCGTACAACGACATACCCAAGTTGGCGAAACTACGCGAGGAGTTCCCGGAGTTCTTGAAGGGAGGCAAGCAATGACCGCTTTCGATTCGCCTAAATCACATCGGCGAGCATTTCTTAAGGTACTGGGCGCCGGCTTTCCCGTCGGGCTGGTCATCGGGACTGCGTCGGCGTTTGAAACCGGGAAGAAGCTGGTGCGCATCGTCGAGTTTGACGCGTCCGGGACCAGGACCGGCGTGGTCGACGTCGAGAAGCTGGAAAAACCGCTAGCCGAATGGAAAAAGCAGTTGGCGGCCGAGGAATTCATGGTGACGCGCCAAGCCGGGACCGAGAGGCCTTTCACCGGCAAGTACGCCAGCAACCACACGGACGGGCTGTATCATTGCATCTGCTGTAATACGGTTCTTTTCGATTCCAGGACCAAGTTCGAATCCGGCACCGGCTGGCCGAGCTTCTGGCAACCCGTCGCAAAAGAGAATGTCGCGGTTCAGACGGACAGCTCCCTGGGGATGACCAGAGACGAGGTTCTGTGCAGACGATGCGATGCGCATTTAGGGCATGTTTTTGACGATGGTCCGCCCCCGACTCATTTGCGCTATTGCATGAACTCGGCCGCCTTAAACTTCGTCCCTCGCGGCAAGCAGCCGAGTTAGCGGCAAGCTCATAACACTCGTGCCCAGTCTCTATTCCGCGATCTCGCGCTGACCCGCGCCGATGGCATTCTGCGTGGTTTACTGGCTCGGCTGAGCCGCATTGATGTGACGACTGGGCGATGGCATCGTTGAGTGAACCTGAGCGCCGAGATTTCTGGGAGATTTGTGAGGATCGCTACCAAGTACGCTCTACAATCCTGACCTGACCCTCGCAGCTGCCGGTCTCGCGCTGGCACGAACAGATCGGCGATCCAACGTTGGCCGACGGTATCCTCGACCGGCTCGTTCACAACGTCGAATACATAGCTAGCGCGTCGGGGCAGTGGAGCGCCGAATCGGCGTTCAAAACCCTAACGGAGCCTATCTGTCGGTGACACGGCTCTTCGACGTGGAAAATTGGTCGATATTGAAGAAAACCACAGCGTTTTGTCCGGTCTTCGGATTCTGGACTTCCCACCTGTCGTAGGCGTGTGAACCATCCTGAACTGTGTGAACCGAAACTACACCGGAACCAAAGTAGGGTAGCCCCAATGAGGTCAGCACGTCGTACTCCTCTCGGTCGCAGATCACCTCAAATGCGCTTTCTTTGTTCTTGCCGTCACCGGTACTCATTATCGAACGCATCAGCGCCGTGGCTACATCTAGGTGAAACTTGGCTTTCACCGATTCATTAAGTTGTGTATATGCTTGGACGGCGGTAGCATGAGCCTCAAGGTTCACATAGCCTTGTTCAACGAGTCTCTCGACAATCTCAACGACTTTGCTTGGTTGGTGATCCGCGACTGCGCGATTCATGGCTCCAAGATCCGCTTTCGTACGCCTGGGCTCGCAAAGACTCGACCTGACGCATGCCAACCGAAGTAAGCGAAAGTCGATTGACAGATCGCCGCCCTTCACCCGCTGGACGAGCGCTTGATAGGTCACGTCGTCCTGTTCTCCTGCTATCGCAAACGATACGGAAAGCGACAGGCCAGAAGCGACGATCAGAATACCCGAGAGGCGAACAACAATCATCTCGAGCCAAGTCTACCATCGGGCGGGACGCTTATTATTTAACCCGGAAATTCAGTTCATTCCTGCGAAAAGAGCAACTCGGACTCTGAGAAGTTGGTCTTAGGCACGATCAAAGTTCCAAACGGGAGATTAATCCGCAACCCCGAAAATTTTATGCCGCAGGGTTCCGAATCGGAGCGCTCTTCGCGCTCCGGGCCACTGTGTGCTGAGGCGGGGACAGGACCTGGCGTCCTCTCCCCGCGCCCCTGTCCCCGCTTGGGGCGCTCTTCCTCCGATGCG
>JBEKHQ010000518.1:0-3610 GCA_050012195.1 Bryobacteraceae bacterium
TTTCGAGCAACTCCTTGACGACGGAGGCGGGGCGTTCCACAACCTCTCCAGCGGCGATCTTGTTGGCCACCGCATCGGAGAGGACCCGTACTTTGCCCATGAACTCGGACTACCCGCTCATGGAGGCTAGGAACTCGGCGTTGCTGCGAGTCTTGGCGAGCTTATCGAGCAGCAGCTCCATGCTCTCGGACGGCGAAAGCGGATTGAGGACTCGTCGCAACACGAAAATGCGGTTGAGCTCCTCCTTGGGAACCAGCAGCTCTTCCTTGCGGGTTCCGCTCTTGGTGATGTCGATGGCGGGGAAGACGCGCTTGTCCATCAGCTTCCGATCCAGATGGATTTCCATGTTGCCGGTGCCCTTGAACTCTTCGAAGATGACGTCATCCATGCGGCTGCCGGTGTCGATGAGCGCGGAGGCGACGATGGTGAGCGAGCCGCCTTCTTCGATGTTGCGCGCGGCGCCGAAGAAACGCTTGGGGCGTTGCAGCGCGTTCGAATCAACGCCGCCCGAGAGCACCTTACCGGACGGCGGGACCACGGTGTTGTAGGCGCGGGCCAGACGCGTGATGGAATCGAGGAGGATCACGACGTCGCGTTTGTGCTCGACCAGTCGCTTCGCTTTTTCGATCACCATTTCGGCCACCTGGACGTGGCGCGAAGCGGGCTCATCGAAGGTGGAGCTGATCACTTCGCCCTTCACCGAACGCTGCATGTCGGTGACTTCTTCGGGACGCTCGTCGATCAGCAAGACGATCAACGAGACCTCCGGATGGTTGGCGGTGATGGAATTGGCGATGGATTGCAGCAGCATCGTCTTCCCGGTGCGGGGCGCCGCTACGATGAGGCCGCGCTGGCCCTTGCCGATCGGAGTAAGGAGGTCCATCACCCGCCCGGAATAATTATCGCGGGCCGTTTCCAGCTTCAGCCGCTCGTCGGGATAGAGCGGCGTAAGGTTATCGAAGAAGATTTTGTTGCGGGCTTCCTCGGGCGGTTCGAAATTGATCGCGTCCACTTTGATGAGCGCGAAATACCGCTCGCCTTCCTTGGGCGGGCGAATTTGTCCGGAGATGGTATCGCCCGTTCGAAGGTCGAAGCGGCGGATCTGGGACGGAGAGACGTACACGTCGTCGGGGCCGGGCAGGTAGTTGTATTCCGGCGCCCGCAGGAAGCCGAAACCGTCCGGCAGACATTCGAGCACGCCTTCGGAGAAAATGAGTCCGCTCTTTTCGGCCTGCGTCTGGAGGATCTTAAAGATCAGCTCCTGTTTGCGGAGCCCCGCGGTTCCGGTGACGCCCAAGTCCTTGGCGATCTGGTTGAGCTTCTGGATACTCATATCCTTGAGCTCGACCAAATCCAGAGTGACGCCGTTCTTTTGACCTTGGCCGGAGGCGCCGCCGTGGTGGCGCTTGCGCTGGCCGGACTGTGGACCGGGAGCGGAGGGCTCATCGGCCTTCGCGTCGGCGCCGGGTTCGGTCTTGCCGTCAGCCGTCGTCTTCTCCGGCGCAGGCTTCTCGGCCGCGGCCGGTTTGCTGTCGCCGGTGGATTCAGTCTGGGTCTCGGGTTTTTCTTCGGTGGTGGGAGCAGCTACTGCCGCTGGTTCCTGGTTTTCAATATCGCTTGCCAAATTTCCCTCGCTCCCCGGCACTTGACGGCCGAGAACGACAGGGGGGCGCCCGCGGTTTGATTCCGGATGGCGATCACCTGCTGCCGTTGTTCTGATTGAGACTTCAGTTTGTCCGTCTTGGTGGCGATCACGATGTATCGCCGGTTATGGAACTCCAACCAATCCCGGAGTTCCAGGTCCTTGTCCGTCCAGCCCCGACGCGCGTCGAGGATCAAGAAGCAGAGTGTCAACGAACTTCGACGTAAGAGGTATTGTTCGATCAGTTCCTTCCACTCGGCGACAATCTCCACCGGGACGCGAGCGAACCCGTATCCCGGCAGGTCGACGAAGTGGAATTGTCCGTCCACTCGATAAAAGTTAACCAACTGCGTACAGCCCGGACGAGCGCTGGTAAACGCCAGACCTTTTTGGCCGGTGAGGCAGTTGAGCAAAGTCGATTTGCCCACATTGCTTCTTCCCAGAAATGCAACCTCCGGGAGCGATTCCTCCGGAAACTGATCCGGGCGGGCCGCACTCGTTACAAACTCGGCATCCATCGGGTCCCTGAAGGCGCTGAAACCTCAACCGCGGCGTGGATGCGCATCGGCCAGGAAGGTTCCGGACGCGCCTTACTAAGAAATCCGTTCCTCTATCGGTCCGCGCACCAACTCCACCGGCGGCGTAGTGGCCGCCAAAGGCAGCGCCACGATCTCCCGTTCCAAGGCGAACTTCAACACCTCATCCATGGACGTCACAAAGTGGAGGTTCATTTCTTTTCGGATATTCTCCGGAATATCGGGCAGGTCTTTCTCATTATCCTTCGGCAGGACAATCTCGTAAATACCCTGCCGGTGCGCCGCCAGCAGTTTTTCCTTCAGACCGCCGATGGGTAGAACCCGGCCACGGACAGTTATCTCGCCCGTCATGGCGAGGCTGCAACGCACGGGGATGTTGGTTAGAGCGCTACAGATACTGGTGGCGATGGTGATTCCGGCCGAAGGGCCGTCCTTGGGAATCGCGCCCTCGGGGACGTGCACGTGAATATCGACGTTGCGGTAGAAATCGCGCTGCAACCCTAGCAGGTGGGCGCGCGAACGCACATAGCTCATCGCGGCATGGGCCGATTCCTGCATCACGTCGCCGAGTTTGCCGGTGGTTTGCAGCTTTCCTTTACCTTCCATGACGGCGGCTTCGGTGGTGAGGATAGACCCGCCCACCTCGGTCCAAGCCAAGCCGACCGTGGCGCCGACTTCGTTCTTCTTGTCGGCTTGCAGATCCCGGAACTTATACGGGCCGAGGTAGTCACTGACGGTCTTGGAATTGAGTTCCACTTTGTCGGGCTTCTTAGAGTCCGAGCGCTTGGATTCGCCCTGGGAATTCACCACGGTGCGGGCTACCTTGCGGCAGACATTGCCGATCTCGCGTTCGAGATTGCGCACGCCGGCTTCGCGCGTATAGGACTGGATCAAACTTTGGATGCCATCGTCGGCGAACTGGACGCTCTCGTCATTGACGCCGGTCTGCTTCATCTGTTTAGGGACCAGGAAGCGCTTGGCAATTTCGAGTTTCTCGTGTTCGGTATAGCCGGAGAGCCGGATCACTTCCATGCGATCTTGCAGAGCCGGCGGAACGGTGTGGAGGACGTTGGCGGTGGCGATGAAAAATACCTGGCTCAGGTCGTATTCGACGTCCAGGTAGTGATCCATGAACATGAAATTCTGCTCGGGATCAAGCACTTCGAGCAACGCGGCCGAGGGATCGCCGCGGAAATCCATGGACATCTTGTCGACTTCATCCAGCATGAACACCGGATTGCGAGTGCCCGCCTTCTTCATCATCTGGAGAATCTGTCCGGGAAGCGCGCCGATGTAGGTTCGGCGATGGCCGCGGATTTCGGCTTCGTCGCGCACGCCGCCGAGCGACAGACGGACGAACTTTCGTCCGGTGGCCTTGGCGATGGACATGCCCAGCGACGTCTTGCCAACGCCGGGAGGCCCGACGAAGCAA